>NZ_JABXEM010000142.1:0-28301 GCF_013372595.1 Myxococcus sp. AM011 | reverse complement strand
TTAAGTCGTCGGCAGCGTCAGATGTGTATAAGAGACAGGTGCTCTCGCGCGCGGGGCTGAAGCCCACGGACCTCCATGTCTCGCGGGGGCCCTGGTCCGGAGGGGACGTGGACGCGCCGGGCTGGCGGGAGGCGCAGGCGTTCCGCGAAGCGCTGGCGTCGGAGGTGGCCTCGGTGCGCCCGCTGCTGATGCTCGCGCTGGGCCACGTCGCGGGGCAGGCGGTGCTGGGGCCGGGGTTCCGCCTCAACCTGAACCGGGGGCAGTTCGTCCAGACGCCCTGGGCACGCGGGGCCATGGCCACCTTCGCGCCTTCGGATGTCCTGCGCCGGACGGACCCTCGTGAGCGCGCCGAACTGCGCATCCACTTCGAGGCGGACCTGCGCTCGGCGGCGCAGTGGCTCCGGCTCGCCGGGGCGCGCGGGTAACGCCCGGAGGCCCCGGACATATCGGCCCGTGGAGAGATAGTTGCTCCCTGGGCCGCTGTGCGCCGGCTTGTCGCGACGATGTTACTTTAGGGGGAAGGCATCGCCCACCAAGGGGACCATTGATGCGTCGCTCCTCGCTGACCCTGTTGTTGCTCCTCTCCGCCACCGGGTGCTCGCGGTCCACCCTGGTGCGTCAGGGTCCTCCCGTCATCGTCGCCACGCCTGAGCTGGCGAAGGAGTCCGGCTTCGCGCCCTGGGCCATCTCCATGCCCTTCGGCCACGCGCAGGACGGCAGCGCGCTGGTGCTGAAGTTCCTGGAGCGCGCGGAGGCATCGGGGGCGCGCTACATCAGCAACGTCCAGGTGGTGTTCATGGCGAATGACGCGGGCACGGAGCTGGAGTGCCGCACGCAGTTGATGCCGGAGGGCCCCCTTCCGCCGTGGAAGGCCCTGGTTCGCACCGCCATGGCCGCGGGGGAGTACGCCCCGCTGCAGCTCGTCTCTCGCCCCATGCCGTTCGTGATGACGGTGTGTCAGCAGGTCATGGTGAACCAGACCGTGACGCAGGCCGTCCGCAGTGGTGTCATCCCCTCCAATGGCGGCTCCAACGCGCTGAGCTCCAGGACCTTCACGGAGTCGCGTCCTGAAACCCGCTGCGGGACGGCGACGGTGACGCGCACGCTCACCCGTTATGCGTTCGAGGACGCCGTCAACTACATGCCGCCGCGCATCGAACGAATCGTGGAGTCCCGCCCGGAGCTGAATCTCCAGGAGTCGGTGGCCGAGTGCCTGCCGAGGGACCCCCGCGCTCCGCGCACCAACCGCATCGAGGCGCTGGCCTACGGCGGCTCCGGTCCTCGGGCCGCCTTCCTGGAGCTGCCCGCGCTCGCTCCGGTGGAGGCCCCGGTAGAGGCGTCGGAGCCCTCCAGCCGGGTGGACCTCTGACGCGCACTCGGCGGGGAGCGGACCGCCGCGCGGCTCACATGCCGCGCAGCGCGTGTGGCAGGTAGGGCGCCTCCAGGGCCTGGAGCTCCTCGGGCTGGAGCGTGAGGTCCACCGCGCGCATGGCGTCCTCCAGGTGCTCCATCTTCGTGGCGCCGATGATGGGCGCCGTCACCACGGGACGCGACAAGAGCCACGCCAGGGCCACCTGGGCGGCGGGCACGTTGCGAGCCTCGGCCACCCGTTGCGTGGCCTCCACCACGTCCCAGTCTCCTGGCTGGTCATACAGCACCGGCGCGTACGCATCCGTCTGCGCGCGCGGCGTCGCCTCCCGGTCTCCCAGTGACTTGCGCGTCCCCGAAAGCAGCCCGCGCGCGAGCGGAGACCAGGGGATGACGCCAATGCCCTCCGCCTCGCACAGGGGCAGCATCTCCCGCTCCTCCTCGCGGTAGACGAGGTTGTAGTGGTCCTGCATGGACACGAAGCGGGACCAGCCATTCAGGTCCGCCACGCCCAGGGCCCGCGCGAACTGCCACGCATACGTGGACGACGCGCCCAGGTAGCGCACCTTGCCCTGGCGGACGAGCTGATCCAACGCGGACAGCGTCTCCTCCAGCGGCGTGTGCGGGTCCATCCGGTGGATTTGATAGAGGTCGATGGTCTCCAGCCCCAGGCGTCTGAGGCTCGCCTCGCACGCCTGGATGATGTGCTTGCGGGACAGCCCTCGCATGTTGGGCCCGTCCCCCATGGGGAAGTACACCTTGGTGGCGACCACCACCTCTTCCATCCGCGCATAACGTCGCAGCGCGCGGCCCGTCACTTCTTCACTGACACCCAGCGAGTACATGTCCGCGGTGTCGAAGAAGTTGATGCCCATCTCCACCGCGCGCCGGAAGAACGGCTGCGAGGCTTCCTCGTTGAGGACCCACGGGCGCCACGAGGGAGTGCCGTAGCTCATGCAGCCCAGGCACAGGCGTGAGACGCGCAGGCCGGTGCGGCCCAGTTGGGTGTACTTCATGGAAGGGGCTCCTCTCGTCGGGTGTCGGGCGGCACATCGCCACGACCGGACGTGAATATGCAACCGGTCAACACGGATGTGCTGGGTCAATCGTGATGACGCGACTTTTCTGACTGCTCGGAATCCATTAAAAGTACGGCGAATCCAGGGGGCGTCAGCCGGTGCAGCAGGGACTTCGCCCCCGGGTTCACGGGACGCGTGTGTGCCGAGCTGAAACGGCTGCCGTCCCGCTGAAAAATCCCCCCCGGGACACTCGACATGCACTTGCCGACTCGCGCTGCCCCCGCCTCCGCGTTCGTTCGTCCAGAGGCCGCTACCCTCGTCGACGTGTGCCGCTCCCGGGCTGTGTCTCAGCCAACGGATTCCATCTTCACGTTTGTCGACGAAGAGGGGGAGCACACTGTCACCTATGCGGAGTTGGACGCGCAGGTGCGCGCGGTGGCGGCGCGACTCCAGCAAGAGATGGCGCCGGGAGACCGGGCGTTGCTCATGTATTCACCGGGGCGTGAGTACGTGGTGGGCTTCCTCGCGTGTCTGTATGCGGGCGTGGTGGCGGTGCCCGCGTATCCGCCGGATGTCATGCGGCTGGGGCGCACGCTGCCCCGGCTCCAGGCGCTGGTGGCGGACTGCGGCGCGCGCGTGGCGCTCACGACGTCCGGAATCTCGGAGCTGGTGGGGCCGCTCACCGAGGGACTGGAGGACCTGCGCGCGCTGCGCTGGTTGTCCACGGACACGGTGCCGCTGGCCGAGGCCGCGTCGTGGCGCGCGGCGGACGTGCGCGACGAAACGGTGGCGTTCCTCCAGTACACCTCCGGCTCCACCGGCTCGCCGCGCGGAGTGGTGCTGGCGCATCGGCAGTTGATGCACAACTGCGAGCTCATCTCCCGGAACTTCGACGCGAAGCCGAACCCGAGGTTCGTCTCGTGGCTGCCGCCGTACCACGACATGGGGCTCATTGGAGGCATCGTCCATCCGCTGTTCCGGGACATGCATGCGTCGCTGATGGCGCCGATGTTCTTCCTCCAGCGTCCCCTGCGGTGGCTGGAGGTCATCTCGCGCCATGGCGGCACGGTGAGCGGAGGGCCCAACTTCGCGTTCGACCTGTGTGTGCGCAAGAGCACACCGGAGGAGCGCGCCGCGCTGGACCTCAGTCGCTGGGAGGTGGCGTTCTGCGGCGCGGAGCCGGTGCGCGCGGAGACGATGGACCGCTTCGCCGAGGCCTTCGCGCCCGCGGGCTTCCGACGCCACGCGCTCTATCCCTGCTACGGGCTCGCGGAGGGGACGCTCATCGTCACGGGCCGCCAGCGCGTCGCGGAGCGTCCGGTGGAGCTGGTGGTGAAGCGCTTCTCGCGCGAGGGCCTGGAGCGGGGTGAGGCGCGAGCGCCTGGGAGCGCCGACGACGGGGCGGTGCTGGTGGGCAGTGGCGAGGTGCTGGGGGAGCAGGAGCTGCGCGTGGTGGACCCCCAGACGCGCGAGCCGAAGGCGCCAGGGCAGGTGGGCGAGCTGTGGGTGCGGGGGCCGAGCATCGCGGAGGGCTACTGGCAGCGTCCCGAGGAGACGGAGCGCGACTTCCACGGCCGACTCGCGGGGACGGGGGAGGGGCCCTTCTTGCGCACGGGAGACCTGGGCATCGTCGAGGACGGTGAGGTCTTCGTCACGGGCCGCTTGAAGGACGTGCTCATCCTGCGGGGGCGCAACCTCTATCCGCAGGATTTGGAGCTGACGGTGGAGCGCGGCCATCCGGCGCTGCGTCCGGGGTGTGGCGTCGCGTTCTCGGTGGAGGCGGAGGGCGAGGAGCGGCTCGTCATCGTCCAGGAGGTCTCCGGGAAGGCGGCGGAAGGAGGCGTCCTCGACGAGGCGCTCGCGCGCATCCGCGCCACGCTCGTGGAGGAGCACGGCGTGGCCGCGCACGCGGTGGTGCTCATCACCTCGGGGAGTCTGCCCAAGACGTCCAGCGGCAAGGTGCAGCGGCGCGTGACGAAGCAGGCGTTCCTCGCCGAGGACCTGGAGGTCGTGAGTGCGTGGCGGGAGAGCCGCGCGGACGTGCTCGCGCGGGACGAGGTGTCGACCGCGTCCGAGGCGCTGACTTCCGGAGACGTGTTGTCGTGGCTCTCCAGTGAGGTGGCGCGGAGACTCGGTGTCGCCGCGAGCACGCTGGACGCCGAGGCGCCGCTCACGCAGTACGGGCTGGACTCGCTGCGGGGGCTGGATGTGATGCACGCGGTGCAGCAGACGTGGCGCGTGTCGCTGCCGCCCACGTTGTTGCTCCAGGGGCCGAGCCTGCGCGACGTGGCCGCTTGGGTGGAGCGCATGCGTGGCGCGGGAGGGGAGCCCACGGATGCTCCGGCCGACGCGCCGGATGTCGGGGACGCGACGCCGCATCTCTCGGACGGTCAGCGCGCGCTCTGGTTCCTCCAGCGGCTGGCGCCTGGGAGCACCGCGTATCACATCGCGCGCGCGATGCGCCTGTCGCGGGACGTGGACCTGGGGGGGCTCGCGCAGGCGTTCTCCGGACTCGTCACCCGTCATCCCGCGCTCGCGTGCGCGTTCCCCGAGGAGCGGGGTGAGCCGGTGCTCCGTCCCGCCGCCGCGCCCGTGCTGGAGCGGGAGTCCGCTCGGGGATGGACGGAGGCGGCCCTGCGCGAGCGACTGGACGCGGAGACGCACCGCCCCTTCGACCTGGAGCGTGGGCCGATGATGCGCATGCGGGTCTTCACCGACGTCGAGGGTGGCCCGGTGCTGCTGCTCGTCTTCCACCACCTCATCACCGACTTCTGGTCGCTGGAGGTGATGGCCGAGGAGCTGGGACTCCTCTACACCGCCGGCCTCCAGGGCGTACCCGCGACGCTGCCGTCACCCCCGGCTCCTGTCGCCCCCATCCTCCGCGCGCAGGAGGCGCTCCACACCGGGGCGCGAGGCGACGGGCTTCAGGCGTGGTGGCGCGAGAAGCTGAGCGGCGAGCTGCCGGTGCTGGAGCTGCCCGCCTCTGGCCCACGGCCTCGGCTCCAGTCCTTCCGAGGCGCCGCCGTGCCCTTCCGCGTGGAACCCGAGACGGCCTCTCGCCTGCTGTCGCTGGGGAGCGCGCGCGGCGCCACGCCCTTCATGGTGCTCCTGGCGGGCTACCTCGCGTTCCTGCGCCGCTACACCGGACACGAGGACTTGCTGGTGGGGACGCCGACGGCGGGCCGGGCTCGCGCGGACCTGGCGCGTCAGGTGGGCTACTTCGTCAACCCCGTGCCCCTTCGCGCCACCGTGACGAAGGGAATGTCGTTCTCCGCGCTGCTGGCCGAGGTGCGTGGCGTGGTGCTGGAGGCACTGGAGCACCAGGAGCTGCCCTTCGCGCGGCTCGTCGAGCGGCTCCAGCCTCGTCGAGATGCATCTCGCGCGCCCGTGTTCCAGACGATGTTCGTGCTGCACTCAGGGCGTCCGGGGCGCGAAGCCCTCGCGCCCTTCGCGCTCGGAGGCGAGGGGACGCGAGTCCGGCTGGGCGCGCTGGAGCTGGAGTCCTTCCCGCTTCAGAACCAGGCAGCGGCCTTCGACCTGACGTTGTCGATGGCGGAGTCGCGAGGAGGCTTCGCGGCGAGCCTGGAGTACTGCACGGACCTGTTCGACACGGAGGTCGCCCGGCGCATGGCCCGTCACCTGGGGGCCTTGCTGGACGCGGCGTCGCGGACTCCCGACGTGCCCCTGTTGGACCTGCCCTTGCTGGACGAAGAAGAGCGGCGCGTGGCGCTGGCGACAGGTCGCGGGCGCGCGACGTCCGAGGCCCTGGCGCTGACGGGTCTTCACGAGGCCTTCGAGTCCTGGGTGGCCAGGACGCCCGAGGCCGAGGCGCTGGTGTCGGGCGCGTCGCGATGGACATACCGCGAGGTGAATGACTGGGCGGACAGGGTCGCGGCGAGACTGCGCCACCAGGGTGTGGGCCCCGAGAGTCGGGTCGGCGTGCAGATGGAGCGCGGAGGGCCCGAGGCGCTCATCGCCTTCCTCGCGGTGCTGAAGGCCGGTGGAACGGTGGTGCCGTTCGACCAGGGATACCCCTCGGAGCGGGTCTCCTGGATGTTGAGTGATTCCGGCGCGCGCTGGCTGCTCGTCCAGGAGCGGCTCGCGCGGCGACTGACGCTGCCTCCGGAAGTGACGATGCTCCCCTGGGAGGAGCACGGTGCTCGTGACGCGCGAGACGGGGACTCACCATCCGAGCCGCGCGCGCTGCCCTCGTCGGACTGCACGGCGTACATCATCTACACCTCCGGCAGCACGGGCCGTCCGAAGGGGGTGATGGTGTCGCATCGCAGCGCCCTGCAACTGGTCGCGACGATTCGACAGGGCTTCGCGTTGTCCGCCGGTGCGAGGGTGCTCCAGTTCGCCTCACCGGCCTTCGATGTCTCCGTCTGGGAATACATCCAGGGCCTGATGACGGGCGCGACGCTGGTCCTGCCCCCTCCCGGCGAGGTGCTGGCGGGCGAGGTGCTGCACCGCGTGCTGCGAGAAGAACGCATCCACCTGGTGACGCTCCCGCCCTCGGCCTGCACGTTGCTGCCGGACACACCGCTGCCAGACCTGAAGACGCTCGTCTCCGCGGGTGAGCACTGTCCGGAGGACCTGGTGTCCCGCTTCGCTCCAGGGCGGGTGATGCTGAACGCCTACGGGCCCACCGAAGTCACCGTCTGCTCGGCGTGGTCCCCGTGTGTCGTGGGGACCGGGGCACCGGACATCGGCCCGCCCTTGCCGCATGTCGATGCCTACGTGCTCGACGAGTCCCTGCGGCCTGTTCCGCCCGGCGTGTCGGGAGAGCTGTTCCTGGGAGGCCAGGCCGTCGCGCGCGGCTACGAAGGCCGCCCGGACCTGACGGCGGAGCGTTTCATCCCGGACCCGTATGGCTCCGTGCCAGGCGCGCGCCTGTATCGAACTGGAGACCTGGCGCGCTGGCGTCCATCCGGCCACATCGACTTGCTGGGTCGGTTGGATGCACAGGTGAAGCTGCGCGGGTTCCGCATCGAGCCGGGTGAGGTGGAGGTGGCCCTGCGCGAGCTCGCGGGGATGCGGCAGGCCCATGTCCGGGTGTGGCGCCCGCCGGCGGGAGGAGAGCCTCGGCTCGTCGCTTACGTGGTGCCACCCGAAGGCGGGATGCCGACTCCAGGCGAAGTGCGAGCGAGTCTCCGCGCGCGTCTGCCGGAGCACCTCATCCCCGCGGACCTCGTCCCGTTGGAGGCACTGCCCTTGTTGTCCAGCGGCAAGGTGGACACGCGGGCCCTGCCGGCCCCGACGCGCTCGGCTCCCTCGGAGGGTGCGCCTCGCACGCCCTTGGAAGAGACGTTGGTCCAGGCATGGGCGGAGACGCTCGGGTATCCGACGGTGAGCGTGCATGCCCACTTCTTCGATGACCTGGGCGGCAGCTCGCTGTCGGCGGTGCGCGCGTGCGCCCGGCTGCGCGAGGTGCTCGGCCGGGACGTCCCCGTCACCCATTTCTTCGAGCATCCCACTGTCCACGCGCTGGCGCGGAGGCTGACCTCCGAGTCGGAGCCGGGGACGCAGAGCGTGAAGCATCAGGAGCGTGCGGAGGCCCGTCGTCAGGCCCTCCAGCGTCGCGGCGGAAGGAACAGCTGAGACCATGGCGGACCAGGACCTGACGGGCGGTAGTGGCAACGACATCGCGATCATCGGCATGTCCGGGAGGTTCCCCGGCGCGGCGAATGTGCGGGAACTCTGGCGCGGTCTCCTCGACGGCGTGGAGCTGGTCTCCCGCCTGGCGCCGGAGTCGCTGGAGTCCTCGCCGCTGGTGCCCGAAGCACTGCGGAAACACCCGGACTTCGTGCCCGTGGCGGGAGTGTTGGAGGGAGCGGACACCTTCGACGCGGACTTCTTCGACGTGCCCCCGCGCGAGGCGCTGTGGATGGACCCGCAGCAGCGGGCGTTCCTCGAGTGCGCCTGGGCAGCGCTGGAGGACGCGGCCTATGACCCGACTCGCTACTCGGGGAAGATCTCCCTGTACGCGGGCGCATCTCCGTCGCTGCACACGCTGGGCATGTTGGGCCAGGGGCAACTGGACCCGGCCTCGCTGTACGAGGTGATGGGCACGTCCGGCGAGAACCTGGCCACCAAGGCCTCGTTCAAGCTGAAGCTGCGGGGCGAGAGCCTCGCCGTCTACACGGCATGTTCCACCGGCCTGGTCGCGGTCCACATGGCCTGTCAGAGCCTGCTGCTGCGCCAGTCCGACATCGCGCTGGCGGGCGCGGTGCGCATCTCCCTGCCACAGCGCACCGGCTACCTCTTCCAGGAGGGGATGATCCTCTCTCCGGATGGACACTGCCGTGCCTTCGACGCGCGCGCGGCCGGCACGGTGCCGGGCAATGGTGTCGCGGCGGTGGTGCTCAAGCCGCTCGCGGACGCGCTGCGGGATGGAGACCACGTCTACGCCGTCATTCGAGGCTCCGCGCTGAACAACGACGGTGGCCTGAAGGTGGGCTACACGGCGCCCAGCGTGGAGGGACAAGCGGATGTCGTCGGCGAGGCGCTCGCCTATGCGGGACTGACGGCGGACGACATCGGCTACGTCGAGGCGCATGGCACCGGCACGGCGCTGGGAGACCCCATCGAAGTGGCGGCGCTGACGCGGGCCTTCCGGCGGGACACGGACCGCAAGGGTTACTGCGGCCTGGGCTCGGTGAAGACGAACCTGGGGCACCTCGACACCGCGGCCGGACTCGTGGGGCTCATCAAGACGGCCCTGGTGCTCTCCGAGGAGGTGATTCCTCCCACGCTCCACTTCACATCACCCAACCCCGCCATCGACTTCGCGAGCAGTCCGTTCTCCGTCGTCGCGTGGAAGCAACCGTGGCCGCGGGGCGACGTGCCGCGGCGCGCGGGCGTGAGTTCGTTCGGTATCGGCGGCACCAACGCGCATGCCGTGTTGGAGGAAGCGCCACGGAAGGAGGCCTCGGGTTCGAGCGCGAGACCTGCTCAGCTCGTCACCGTGTCCGCGCGCTCGGCGCAGGCGCTCACCACGTCCGTGCACGAGTTGGCGGAGTGGCTGGAGTCGGCCCCCGAGGACGTGTCGCTCGCGGACGTGGCCTTCACTCGCAACGTGGGGCGAGGGGCCTTCGAGCATCGGCTCGCGGTGGTGGCCAGGGACCGGGCGGAGCTGCTCGCGCGACTGCGGACGCCGAGCAGTGGACGCGTGCTGGAGGATGTGGCCGCCGCGCGAGAGCGGCGCGTGGCCTTCCTGTTTCCGGGGCAGGGTGCGCAGTCGCTGGGGATGGGACGCGAGCTGTACGGCGCGGAGCTGGGCTTCCGGAAGGCCGTGGACACGTGTCTGCGAGAGGTGGGGCCCGCGCTGGAGAGGGTGCTGCGCGACGTGCTGTTGCCCGGCCCGGGCGCGGAGGCCGCGGCGCGCGAGGCCCTGGGTGACCCACGTCACGCGCTGCCCGCGCTGTTCTGCGTGGAGTACGCGCTGGCGAAGCTCTGGGAGTCGTGGGGCATCCAGCCGCGAGCGCTGCTGGGACACAGCTTCGGCGAGTACGCGGCGGCGTGTGTCGCGGGTGTCCTGCCGTTGGAGGATGCGCTGACGTTGGTGGTGGCGCGCGGGCGGCTGATGTCGCGGCTGCCTCCGGGAAGCATGACGGCGGTGGGCTGCGCGGAAGAGGTGGTGCGCCCGTTGCTGACCGGAGCGCTCGCCCTGGCGGCGGTGAACGGGCCCGAGCGGTGCGTGGTGTCGGGGCCCACGATGGAAGTCGAAGCCCTGGAGCGGGAGCTGGTGGCCCGAGGCGTGGGCGTGCTCCGACTGCCCGCCGGACACGCCTTCCATTCGGAGGCCGTGGAGCCGCTGAAGGAGGAGCTGTCGCTCGTGGTGTCGAGCCTGCGCCTCTCCGAGCCCCGGGTGCCGTACGTCTCCAGCGTCACGGGCACCTGGATTCGTCCGGAGGAGGCCACGGACCCTGCTTACTGGGCGCGGCAGATGCGAGCCCCGGTGCGCTTCGGGGATGGACTGGAGACGTTGAAGGAGAGCGGCTTCACCCTCTTCCTGGAGGTGGGGCCGGACCAGGCGCTCACGACGCTGGCACGGCTGGGACTGCGTGGACACGCGGGGCGCGCGGTGGCCTCACTGCCTCGGGCCGGCTCGAAGGTCAGTGAGCATGGCGTGCTCATGGATGCGCTGGGTGCGCTCTGGGAGTCGGGGCTGGAGCCTGACTGGACGCGCGTCTACGCGAGTGAGCGACGCAGCAGGGTGTCGTTGCCCACGTATCCGTTCCAGCGTCGGCGCTTCGCGTTGGACTCGCCCGCGGTGCTCGTGGCGCCGCCTGTCACCTCGGTGTCGCCCGGTGTGGCTTCCGGGCCCGAGGCCGTTCGTGCGCAGCCCCCCGTGGCGGTGGAAGTCCCCGCGAACAAGGCGGGGCCGCGAACCGACGTGGAACGAGGCGTGCTCGCAATCTGGCGCGAGCGGCTGGGGCGTTCGGATTTCGGCATCCACGATGACTTCCTGGAGCTGGGTGGCAACTCGCTGATGGCGGCGCAGATGCTCACGCGACTGCGCGAGGCCTTCCCGGTTCAGCTCCCGCTGAGTGACTTGTTCGAGGCGCCCACCGTGGCGGGTGTGTCGGGGCGAATCCAGGCGCGACTGGGCGCCGAGGGTCTGGGGTCGAAGGAGGGGGTGCTGCCGCCCCTGGTGCGCATCGCGCGCGAGGGTGTGCTGCCCCTGTCGGTGGTGCAGGAGCGAGTCTGCGCGCTGGAGGATGCGCTCCCGGGCAACCCCGCGCTGAACATGTCGGTGGCCCTGCGGCTGTCGGGCCAGCTCGACGTCGCGGTGTTGCGGCGGAGCTTGGAGGACGTCGTACGGCGTCACGAAGCCCTGCGCACGACGTATCCACACGTGGATGGACACAGGGTGCAGCGCGTCTCCTCCGAGGTGCGAGTCCCCCTGGCCATCGACTCCCTCGTGGGAATGGCGGCGGAGGCGCGAGAGGTGGAGTGGCGTCAGCGGGTCTTCGCGGAGATGTCCCATCCGTTCGACCTCACGCATGGGCCCGTGGTGCGCGCCCGGCTGTTGAAGCTGGAGGAGCGGGAGCACCTGCTCGTCATCTCGGTCCACCACGTCGTGTGTGACACGTGGTCGCTGGTGGTGTTCAGCAGCGAGCTGGGGACGCTCTACGGCGCCTTCACGCGAGGCGAGGCTTCACCCCTGCCGGAGCTGGCGATTCAATACATCGACTACGCGGCCTGGCAGCGGAAGGCCCTGGAGTCGGGCGCCTTCTCCTCGCAAGCGGCGGCCTGGCGCGAGCGGTTGGCCGGCCTCCCTGGGCGGCTGGACCTGCCCGTGGACCTGCCTCCTGGTGAAGGGCCCGCGTTGAGCGGAGTCCGGCGCGCTGTCGGCTTCTCGGAGTCCCTGTCGAGCGCGGTCCATGCCCTGGCGCGGCGCGAGGGCGTCACGCCCTTCATGGTGCTGCTCGCGTCGTGGCAGTCGCTGCTCGCGCGCTGGGCGGGCCGCGACGACATCGTCGTGGGGACGCCCATCGGCAACAGGACGCGTCCGGAGCTGGAGCCGTTGATCGGCTACGTCGCGCATGCGGTGCCCCTGCGCACGGACCTGTCCGGAGACCCCACGTTCCGGGAGCTGCTCGGGCGCGTGCGGGATGTCACGCTGGACGCGTACTCGCAGCCGGATGTTCCCTACGAGCACCTCATCCGAGAGGTGGAGCCCACGCGCGCCCCGGGCCGCGAGCGCGTGTTCGATGCGCTCTTCGTCCTGCACCCTCGCTTCGATGCGACCCTGGAGGCGCCCGGGCTGCGGATGCAGTTGGTGGAAGTGGAGGAGGGCCCGCCTCGCTTCGGCGCGGTGCTGTCGCCCCTGTCCGTGTCGATGGGCGAGGACGCCGGGGGCTTCGCGGGCACGCTCGACTACGCGGTGGAGCGCTTCGCGCCGGAGACCATCGACCGGCTGCTGTCGCACTGGACGTCGTTGCTCGCGTCGGCCCTCGCGGACCCCGAGCAGCCGCTCTCCGAACTGCATCTGGAGGCCGACGGATCCAAGGCCCTTCCTGCTCCTTCCTCCGAAGCTTCGTCTGCGCCGCCTCGCATGGTCTCCAGGCTGCTGGAGCTTCACGCTTCGCGGGCGCCGGAGGCGGTGGCGCTGTCGATGGAGGGGCAGGAGGACGTCACGTGGCGGAGGTTGCGCGCGGAGGCGACTCGCTTCGCGTCCGAGCTGCGCACGAAGGGCGTGGGACCCGAGGTGCTCGTCGCCGTGTGCCTGGAGCCATCCGTTGAACGCGTGCTGGCGCTCTGGGCGGTCCTGGAGGCGGGTGGTGCCTATGTGCTGCTCTCCGTGCCCCAGCTCCGGGAGCTGGCCACCCTCGCCCCCGAGGGAGGAGCACCGCCCTTGTTGCTGACGCACGCGCGCCTGCACACGAGCGCGCCGTTGGACCCGGCTCGCGTCATCCATGTCCCGGCGCTCTCGACGTGGGTGGATTCGGAAGGCGGATTCGCGTCGCGGGATTCCATCGCTCGACGTGCGACGGAGTCCTCGCCGGAGACGATGGTCTGCTTGGAGTCGCTGGTGGGGGCCACGGGTGCGCGACTGCGTGCCGTGCACACTGCGCGCACGGTGGACGCGCTGTTCCAGCGACTCGACGCGACTGGCGAGGTGACGGCGGGGACGTGGCTCTCCGCGGAGGAAGCGGGGTCGCCGGGAACGGGACTGGAGTTGCTGTGGGCGCTGACGCGCGGCCTCCGCGTGGTGTTCCCATCGGAGCGTGCCCGGCTCGTGCTGACCACGTCGAGTGTCGCGGGGGGACGCCCCGGACCTGACTTCAGCCTGTCCTTCTTCGCCAACGACGAGGACTCCCTGGGCGGGCGGAAGTACCGCTTGCTGCTGGAGGCGGCGAAGTTCGCCGACGCGCGAGGCTTCTCCGCGGTGTGGACGCCTGAGCGGCACTTCCATGCGTTCGGCGGGCTGTACCCCCGGCCAGCGGTGGTCGGCGCGGGCGTGGCCACGGTGACGGAGCGGTTGGGGATTCGCGCGGGCAGCGTGGTGCTTCCGCTGCATGACCCCATCCTCGTCGCGGAGGAGTGGTCGGTGCTGGACAACCTGTCCGACGGACGTGTGGGCGTGTCGTTCGCCTCCGGCTGGCACGCGAATGACTTCGTCTTCGCCCCGGACCGGTATGCGCGGCGCAAGGAGGTCATGTTCAAGGGCATCGAGGAGGTGCGTACGCTGTGGCGTGGCGGCTCGGTGCTCCGGCGCAACGGCGCGGGTGACGAGGTGGAGGTGTTCCTTCGTCCGCGCCCCGTGCAGAAGGAGCTGCCGTTCTGGCTCACGGCGGCGGGAAGCCCCGACACGTTCCGCATGGCGGGTGAGATGGGGGCATATGTCCTCACGAACCTGATGGGGCAGAACCTGGACGACCTGTCGTCGAAGGTGGCGCTCTATCGCGAGGCCTGGCGGCAGCACGGCCATGCCGGACGCGGACACGTGAGCCTCATGCTCCACGCGTTCATGGGAGAGGACGAGGCGGAGGTCCGCCGCCGCGTGCGCAAGCCCCTGCTCGAGTACTTCCGCAGCTCGGTGGACATCCTCCAGGCCTTCGTGGCCAGCCTGGGCCTCAAGGGGGACTTCCGCTCGCTGACGCCAGGGGACATGGACTCCCTGCTCGAACACGGGCTGACGCGCTACGTGGAGGAGGGTGGCCTCTTCGGAACACCGGACACGTGTGGACCGGTGGTGGAGCGCGTGAAGCGCCTGGATGTGGATGAGGTGGCCTGCCTCGTGGACTTCGGCGTGGAGGTGGAGGCGACCCTCGACTCGCTCCAGCAACTGGACGTGTTGCGAGGACGCTTCGCGCCACCGTCGACGTCGCCTGTGCCGACCATGACGCTCCACGAAGGGCCGAGCGCCGCCGAGTCGTTGCTGTCACTGGTGCGCCAGACGGGGGCCACGCATCTGCACCTCACCGCGACGCTCGCGCGAGCCTTGTCCGCGCTGCCCGAGGCCGCCGAGGCGTTGCGTCCCGTTCAGCACATCCTGCTGGAAGAGGCGAAGCCGGAGGTCGCGGAGGCACTGTCGCGGGCACTGTCGGCCGGGATATCGCGCCGCGAGCCGATGCTCGGAATGGGAGCCTGGCTGCGGTCTGGGTCGGCTTCAGTGAAGGACTCCGTTTCGTGGGACGTGGTGGACACGCGAGGCCGCTCCGTGCCCGTGGGTGTCGTCGGAGAGCTGGCGGTGACGGGAGGTCAGGCGCCGCGCAGGCTCTGGAACGCGCCGGCCGCCACCGCGCTCCGATTGCTCCCGGACGGTGAAGCGGGGCCTCGCCTCGCGATGGGACGCAGGGCGCGCCGCCGCCTGGATGGCTCTTTGGAACTGCTGCCTCCGTTGCCCGTGTCGACGCGTCGTCCGATACCGCCGCGCGCCGTGGCCCAGTCGAGTGGGACAGCTCGGCGAGAGGGCCCACCGCCCATTCAACGGGTCTCCCGCGAGCGCCCGCTGCCGCTCTCCTTCGCGCAGCAGCGGCTCTGGTACATGGACCGGCTGGAGCCGGGGAATGTGGCCAACAACAACGCGGTGATGCTCTCGCTGAGGGGCACGCTCGACGCGGCCGCGCTGGAGCGCGCGCTCAACGAGGTGGTGCGCCGTCACGAGGTCCTCCGGACCCGGTTCTCGATGTCCGAAGCGGGCGGGGTGCAGCACATCTCGGAGTCGCTCCAGGTGCCGCTCCTCCTCTCCACGATGGAAGAGGAGGGCACGTCGGGCGTGGAGGGCTGGGCCCGCGAAGAGGCGCGCAAGCACTTCGACCTGGAGACGGGGCCGCTGCTGCGCACCTCGCTGCTGCGTGTCCGTGACGACGAACACGTGCTGTTGATCGCCATGCACCACATCGTGTCGGACGGCTGGTCCTCCGGTGTGATGTTCCACGAGCTGGCGAGCCTCTATGCCGCGTTCCTCGCGGGCCAGCCGTCTCCGCTTCCGCCCGTCACGGTGCAGTACGCGGACTACGCGGCCTGGCAGCTCGAATGGATGCGAGGCCCGGAGTTGGCCGCCGAGCAGGCCTGGTGGAGCGAAGTGCTGGCGGAAGTCCCCGTGCTCCGGCTGCCCACGGACCGCCCACGGCCTCCCGTGCAGACGTATCCGGGCGCGCGCCTGCCCATCTCGGTCTCCCGCACCATCACCGACGCGCTGGTGTCACTGGGGCGGCGAGAGGGCGCCACGCCGTTCATGGTGCTGATGACCGCGTGGCAGACGCTGCTCCACGCCTATACCGGGCAGCGGGACTTCGCGGTGGGCACCCCCGTCGCGGGACGCAACCGGCCTGAAATCGAGCCGCTCATCGGCTGCTTCATCAACTCCATCGTGCTGCGCGCCGACCTGTCCGGCGACCCCACCTTCACGGAGTTGATGGGCCGCGTGCGCCGCGCCTCGCTGGGGGCCTTCGCGCATCAGGAGGTGCCGTTCGAGAAGCTGGTGGACGCGCTCCATGTGGCTCGCGACCTGAGTCACACGCCCATCTTCCAGACGATGCTGGTGCTGCACAACACCCCGCCCATCGAACTGACCATGTCCGGTCTGCGCTTGAGCAGCCAGGGTGTCCACACGGGGGCCACGAAGCTGGACCTCATGATGGAGTTGGTGGAGTCGAAGGACGGGTTGTCCGGAGGCATCGAGTACAACACCGACCTCTTCGACGCCGACACCATCACCCGACTCTCGGGACACCTGCTGCGACTGTTGGAGCAACTGGCCGCGCATCCCGAGCGACGCCTGTCGGAGCTGTCCCTGCTGTCCGAAGCCGAGCGCAATCGGCTCCTGGTGGAATGGGCCACTCCTCCCGCGCCGGCGTCGTCGTCGGGCGAGACGGTGACCGCGTGCTTCGTGGCGCGCGCTGCCTCGGTCCCAGAGGTTGTCGCGGTGGACGACGGCACACGCCAGCTCACCTATCGCGAGCTCGAGGTCCTGTCCGCGCGACTCGCGGGGGCGCTGAAGGCGGTGGGAGCGGGCCCGGGGAGCATCGTCGCGCTCGCGCTCGCGCAGCCCTCCGAGGTGGTGGCGGGAATGCTCGGCATCCTGCGCTCGGGAGCGGCCGTGGTGGTGCTCGACCTGGAGCATCCCACCGAGCGGCTGGCTGGAATCCTCGAGGACACGAAGGCGCTCGCGGTCGTGACGTCCAGCGCCTGGGTGGCGCGGGTTCCCAAGCGTGAGGGCCTGACGCTGGTGACGCTGGAGGCACTCCCCGCGAACCTGGAAGCGCCAGTCGCGGAGCCCGAGCCGCACCATGCCGCGTGCATCGTCTACACCTCCGGCTCCACCGGAAGGCCTCGGGGCGTGGTGCTGGAACACCGTCAGCTCGTCTCCGCGACGCGCGCGCGGCGGGCCGTCTATGGCGCTCCGGGAGTCGTGCTGTCCCTGGCGCCCTTCACCTTCGATGCCTCGCTGGCGGGGCTGCTCTGGTCGCTCTTCGATGGCGGCACGTTGCGCTATCCGGACGTGGAGGACCGCGAGGACCCGAGGAAGCTGGCGGAGCTGGTGGCCAGGTCCAGGGTGACGCACCTCATCTCCGTGCCCGCCCTCTATGCGCAGGTGCTCGCGGCGGCGCCCGCCGGAGGACTGGTGGGCTTGCGCGCGGTGAGCGTGGGCGGAGAAGCCTGCACGCTGGAGCTGGCGCGAGCGCATCATGAGGCCCTGCCCGAGGTGCCGTTGTTCAACGAGTACGGCCCGACGGAGGCGACCATCTGGAGCACGGTGCACCGTGTCCGGAGGGACGAGCAGGACCATGTGCCCATCGGCCGTGCCGTGCCGGGCGCTCGGGTGTACCTGCTGGATGGCCGAGGTGGACTCGCGCTGCCTGGAGCGCCGGGTGAAATCCACGTGGGTGGCTCTGGCGTGGCGCGCGGGTACCTGGGCCAGCCTGGGCTCACCGCCGAGCGCTTCGTGGCGGACCCCTTCGACCCACAGCCGGGCGCGCGCCTGTATCGCACGGGAGACGTGGCCCGCTGGCGGCGCGATGGGACCTTGGAGTTCCTGGGCCGCGCGGATGCGCAGGTGAAGGTGCGCGGCTTCCGCATCGAACCGGGCGAAGTGGAGGCCGCGCTGCTCGCGAATCCCGAGGTGCGGGAGGCGACGGTGGTGGCGAGGGCGGAGGGGAACGGGCCCAAGCGGCTCGTCGCGTACGTGGTGGCCCACCGGCCAGGTGAAGTCGAGGCGCTGACCGCGGGCGCGCTGAAGCCGTGGCTGCTCTCCCGTCTTCCGCCGTACATGGTGCCGTCCGCCTTCGTCACGCTGGCCGCGCTGCCGCGCACGCGTCACGGCAAGGTGGACGCGCGCGCGCTGCCGGCACCGGAGGTCCAGTCGTCGAAGACCTCCAACGCGGAGGTGACGGCGCCTCGCACGCAGGTGGAGGAGCGGCTCGCGGAGCTGTGGCGCCAGGTCCTCAATGTGGAGCGCGTGGGCATCCACGACGACTTCTTCGAGCTGGGAGGTGACTCCATCCTCGGCTTGCAGATTGTCACCCGCGCCCGCGCTGCCGGAATCGAACTGTCTCCGAAGCAGCTCTTCCAGAACCCCACCGTGGCGAGACTCGCGACGGTGGCGGGGACACGGCTCACGGTGCAGGCCGAGCAGGGGCCCGTGGTGGGCCCCGTGGCGCTCACGCCCATCCAGCACTGGTTCTTCGAACTGGAACTGGAGGAGCCGCACCACTGGAACATGTCGCTGATGTTCGAGGCGCGGACCGGGCTCGACGCCTCGCTGCTGGAGCGCGCGCTGGCGCAAGTCGTCGAGCACCACGACGCCCTGCGGCTGCGCTTCGCCAGGAAGGAGGACGGCTGGCATCAGACGTCCGTGGCTCCCGGTGCGCTGGTGGAGGTGGCGCGCGTGGACTTGTCGGCCGTGCCACTGGAGGCGATGGGGCCCGCGCTGGAGCGGTGCGCGCTGGAGCTCCAACAGTCGCTGAGTCTGGAGTCGACGCTCGTCCGGGGCGTGCTGCTGGAGCGAGGGCCTGGACTGTCCGCGCGGCTGATGCTGGCGGTCCATCACCTCGCGGTGGACGCCGTCTCCTGGCGAATCCTCCTGGAGGACCTGGCGACGGCGTACGCGAGCCTCGCTGAAGGAGGCGAGGTGCGGCTGCCACCGAAGACGACCTCCTTCCAGGTGTGGGCACGGGGCCTGGAGGCCCTGGCTCGCTCGGAGAAGCTGCTCGCGGAGCGCGAGTGGTGGCTGGAGCGGCCTTGGGTCGAGGCGGCTCGACTGCCGAGGGACTTCCCGGAGGGCCTCAACACCGAGGCCACCGCGAGCACGGTGCGGGTGTCGCTGGACGCGGAGCAGACGAAGGCGCTGATGCACGACGTGCCGAAGGCCTGGCACACGCAGGCGCAGGACCCCTTGCTCACCGCGCTGGCGCAGGCCCTGACGGCCTGGACGGGGCGGAGCGTGGCCCTGGTGGATGTGGAGGGACACGGCCGTGAAGAGGTGCTGCCCGGCGCGGATGTCTCCCGCACGGTGGGGTGGTTCACGCGGGTCTTCCCCGCGCTGTTGGACCTGCGCGAGGCGCGTGGGCCCGGTGAGGCCCTGCGCGTCGTGAAGGAGTCGCTGCGCGCGGTGCCGACGCAAGGCATGGGTTGGGGGCTGCTGCGTTACGTGACGAAGGACGCCGCGTTGGAGGCGCTCCCCTCGGCGGAGATTGGCTTCAACCACCTGGGACAGGTGGACGGCATCGTCGGGACGGGCGGGCCCTTCGGACTGGCTCCGGAGAGTGACGGGCTGCGGCAGCGCGCGGGCAGCTCGAGGCGGCCGTACCTGCTGGATGTGACGAGCGTGGTGCGCGAGGGACGGCTGGAGGTGACGTGGACCTTCAGCGAGGCGGTCCACCGGCGAGAGACGGTGGCGGCCGTGGCGGAGGACTTCGTGGTGCGGCTGGTGGCGCTGGTGGCGGCTGCGCGAGCGCCCGACGCGGGGGGACATTCCCCGTCGGACTTCCCGCTCGCGAAGGTGAAGCAGTCGCAGCTCGACAAGCTTGCGGCGCGGTTCGGAAAGAAGACGCGATGAGCGACAACCTCGAGGACCTGTACCCGCTGTCGCCCCTGCAAGGCGGCATGCTCTTCCACGCCATCGCGGAGCCCGGCCAGGGGCTCTACTTCAACCAGCTCGTCTGCGAGCTGCGCGGACGGCTGGACGTGGACGTCTTCGTCCAGGCCTGGCGGGGCGTGGTGGCGGCGCACCCCGCGCTGCGCACGGCGCTCGTCTGGGATGACGTGGACGAGCCGGTGCAGGTGGTGCTGCGCGAGGTGGAGTTGCCCGTGCGCGTCGAGGACTGGCGTGACCTGTCGGCCGATGCCTTCGAGTCCCGACTGACGACCTTCCTGGAGCAGGAGCGTCGGGAGGGGTTCGACCTGTCGCGCGCGCCGTTGATCCGCCTGACGCTGCTGCGAAGCGCGGAGGACGTGTACCGCTTCATCTTCAGTCACTCGCACCTGGTGCTGGATGGTTGGTCCGTGCCGCTGGTGGTGCGGGATTTCTTCACGCTGTACGAAGGCTCGCTCGCGGGTCGGTCGCCGAGGCTCGTCTCTCCGCGTCCCTTCGGTGACTACCTGGGCTGGCTGGCCGAGCATGGCCTGAAGGACTCGGAGGACTTCTGGCGCCGCGAGCTGGCGGGAGTGCACGAGCCCACCGCGACGGGAGCGGGGACGGGAGAGGGAACGGGGCGAATCACGCGCACCCGTCACCTGTCGGAGTCCACCACCGCCGCGCTCAACACCTTCGCGCGTCGGTACGGGCTCACGATGAGCACCCTGGTGCAGGGCGCGTGGGCGCTGGTGCTGGGACAGCTCTCCGGCTCCGAGGACGTCGTCTTCGGCACCACCGTCTCCGGTCGTCCCCCGGACCTGGCGGGCGTGGAGGACATGGTCGGGTTGTTCATCAACACCCAGCCGGTGCGGGTGCGCTGGTCCCAGTCGTTGACGTGGTCGACCTGGCTGCGCCGCATCCAGGACATGCAGGTGGAGGCGCGCCAGCACGAGCATGCGCCCCTGGTGAAGGTCCAGCGTTGGAGCGACGTCCCCGCGGGCACCGCGCTCTTCGACACGCTCGTCGTCTTCGAGAACTACCCGCTGGATGCGGCGCTCACCTCCGCTTCACGCGCGTTGGAGGTGCGCGACGTGCGGGCTCGGGAGGCGGACCACTTCGGCCTCACGGTGATTTCCACGCCGGGGACTCGGCTCCCGCTGCTCCTGCGCTATGACCAGACCCGCTTCACGCAGGCGTTCGCGGATGCGCGACTGGAGCGGATGGCCCTCGTGCTGGAGGCCATCGCGGCGCGGCCCGACGGGCGACTGGGAGACCTGTCCCTGCTGTCGGACGCCGAGCGTCACCAGCTCCTGGTGACCTGGAACGACACCCGCGCGGACTTCCCGGAGCACGCCACCGTGCATGGCCTCTTCGAGGAGGCGGTGTCGCGCGCTCCTGATGCGCTGGCCGTGTCGATGGGTGAAGCGCGCGTCAGCTTCCGCGAACTGGATGCGAGGGCGAACCAACTGGCGCACCACCTGAGGAGCCTGGGCGTCCGGCGAGGCACGCTGGTGGGCCTGTGCTTCCGGCGCTCACCGGACATGGTGGTGGCACTGTGGGCCGTCCTGAAGGCCGGAGGCGCCTATGTGCCCATCGACCCCGCCTGGCCGTCGACCCGCGTGTCCTTCTTGCTGGAAGACACCGGCGTGCCCGTCGTCCTCACCGAGGATGCGCTCGTGGATGCGCTGCCGGTGACCTCGCAGTTCCTCCTCTGTCTGGATACGGAGTGGGCGCACACCGCGGGACGCGAGCCCGTGACACCGCCGGAGCCACTGGCTGGAGCGGAAGACCTCGCCTACCTCATCTACACCTCCGGGAGCACGGGGCGTCCCAAGGGCGTGATGGTCGAGCACCGGGGCGTGGTGAACTACCTGACCTGGGCGCTGCGGGCCTATGGGCTCGCGGAGGGCAGTGGTTCGCCGGTGCACTCGCCGCTGTCGTTCGACCTGACGGTGACGAGCCTGGTCGCGCCGCTGGTGGCGGGACGGCAGGTGGTGCTGGTGCCGGAAGACGCGGGCATCGAGGGCCTGGGTGAGGCCCTGCGCGCGGGCAGCCACTTCAGTCTGGTGAAGCTGACGCCCACGCACCTGCGCATGCTGGCCGCGCAGCTTCGGCCAGAGGAGGCCGGGGGACGCGCGCGCGCCTTCGTCATCGGCGGTGAGGCGCTGACGGCCGAGGGCATCGCCTTCTGGCGCGAGCACGCGCCCGACACTCGCCTCATCAACGAGTATGGCCCCACGGAGACGGTGGTGGGGTGCTGCGTGTACACGGTGAGCGCGGCGGACCCGATGAGTGGCCCGGTGGCCATCGGTCGGCCCATCGCGAACACGCGCCTGTATGTCCTGGATGCGAGCCTGCGTCTCGTGCCGGCGGGGACGGTGGGCGAGCTGTTCATCGGGGGTGCGGGTGTCGCGCGAGGCTACTGGCGGAGGCCGGAGCTGACGGCGGAGCGCTTCGTCCCAGACGCCTTCGGCGCGGAGCCGGGGGCCAGGCTGTATCGCACGGGAGACCGGGTGCGCTGGCGCGCGGACGGGCGGCTGGAGTACCTGGGCCGCGCGGACTTCCAGGTGAAGGTGCGCGGCTATCGCATCGAGCTGGGCGAGGTCGAGTCCGTGCTGCGGACACATCCCTCGGTGGGCGATGCGGTGGCGGTGGTGCGCGAGGACGGGCCCTCGGGCGCGAGACTCGTGGCGTACGTGGTGCCCTCCGGCGCACCGCGTCCGGAGTCCGCCGCGCTGCGAGAGTTCCTGGAGGAGCGGCTGCCCGAATACATGGTGCCCGCGGCCTTCGTCGTGCTGGACGCCTTCCCGCTGTCCGACAACGGCAAGGTGGAGCGCAGGGCCCTGCCGGCGCCGGAGCTGTCGGTGGTGGAGGGGACCGCCGAGGTCGCCCCGCGCGACGAGAAGGAGACCGCCCTCGCGACCATCTGGGCCCAGGTGCTGGGACGTCCCCAGGTGAGCGTGCACGAGGACTTCTTCGAGCTGGGGGGCGACTCCATCCTCGGCATCCAGGTCATCTCCCGCGCCGCGCAGGCGGGGCTGCATCTGAGCGCGAAGCAGCTCTTCGACCATCCGACGGTGGCGCGACTGGCGGCGGTGGTATCCGAGGCGCCCCGGGAAGTCGTCACCCAGGGGCCCGTGACAGGTCCGGTGGAGCTGACCCCCATCCAGCGCTGGTTCTTCGAGCGCGGGCTGTCAGGGGCGCACCACTTCAATCAAGCCCTGCGCTTCACGCTGCGCGAGCGGATGGTGGCCGAGCCTCTGGACCGCGCCCTCCAGCTCGTGCGCGAGCACCACGATGCCCTGCGCCTGCGCTTCACGAGGGACGGACAGGGCGGCTGGCATCAGGAACTGACGGGACTGGACGGCACCCTGCCGTTGGAGACGGTGGACCTCTCGCGGTGGGCGCCGGAGACTCGAAGCGCCGAGGTGGAGGCGCACTCGGCGCGGGTCCAGGAGCGCTTGAGTCTCTCCACGGGAGACGTCGCTCGAGCGGTGCTCTTCGACCTGGGGCCGGAGCAGCCGCAGGAGTTGTTGCTCGTCATCCACCACCTGGCCGTGGATGCCGTGTCGTGGCGGGTGCTGCTGGAGGACCTGCTGAATTGCTACCAGTGGCTTCGCGCGGACGAGCCCGTGCGACTCCCCGCCAAGACGCTGTCCTATCAGTCCTGGGCCTCGCGACTGGTGGAGCATGCGCGCACGCCGTCAGCGCGGGAGGAAGCGACGTTCTGGCTCGGGCTCCCTTGGGAGCGGGTGGGCGCGCTTCCGCGTGAGGTGGAGGGAGGCCTCGCCAACACGGAGGGCGCGGCGCGGCTGATTGAGGTGTCGCTGGAGCCCGCGGAGACGCAGGTGTTGCTCCAGGACGTGGCGAAGGCGCTCCGCGCGAAGCCGGACGAGCTGTTGCTGGCCGCGCTTGCCCACGTGCTGCGCCGGTGGACGGGTGCGTCGTGCGTGCGGGTGGAGATGGAGGGGCATGGGCGCGAGAACCTCTTCGGAGAGGTGGACCTCTCGCGCACGGTGGGGTGGTTCACCAGCATGTACCCGGTGCTGGTGGAGTCGACGGGAGAAGGGCCCGGCGCGTGGGTGCGCGCGGCGAAGGAGGCGATGCGACGCACGCCGTCCAAGGGCGTGGGCTTCGGAGTGCTGCGCTACCTGTCCCCGGACCGCGAGCTGCGAGAGCGACTGCGCGCCCTGCCCGCGCCGGAGGTGGGGTTCAACTACCTGGGACAGTTCGACAACGTACTGCCCGCCACGGCGCCGCTGCGATTGTCGGAGGGCTCGGTGGGGCCCACGCGCGCACCGGAAGGACCGCGCGCGCACCTGCTCGACGTGGACTGCGCCGTCAGCGGCGGCCGGATGCGGCTGATGTTCACCCATGGCTCGGGGGTTCATCGGACCGAGACGATGGAGAAGCTGGCCCAGGCGCTGCGCGCGGCCCTGCGTGAGCTCATCGCGCATGGGACGTCCGAGGATCCGCGCGGGCTGTCGCCGTCGGACTTTCCCCTGGCGAAGCAGGGGCAGGGCGCGCTGGAGGGACTCGCGGACCGGATGGCCGCGAAGGGCCTGCGCCTGCGCGACGTGGAGGACCTGTATCCCCTGTCGCCGTTGCAGCAGGGCATCTTGTTCCACCATCTCCAGGAGGAGGAGACCCAGCCGTACTTCAACCAGATAGCCTTCGAGCTGGATGGCGTGCTCGACGTGGGGGCGCTGACGGAGGCGTGGCGGCAGGCGACCCGGCGCTTCACCATCCTCCGCACGGCGTTCTTCTGGGCGGGGCTGGATGCGCCGCTGCAAGCGGTGATGCGCGACGTGGAGCCCACCGTCTCCGTCGAGGACTGGCGCGCGATGCCACGGGATGATCTGGAGGCTCGGGTGTCGGCCTTCTTCGTCTCGGACCGACGACGAGGCCTGGAGCTCTCCGTCGCACCGCTGTTCCGGTTGACGCTGCTGCGCACGGGCGAGCGGGTGTGGCGCGTGGTGTTCAGCGTCACGCACCTGTTGCTGGATGGCTGGTCCACGCAGTTGGTGACGCGGGACGTGTTCACTCGCTACGAGTCGCTTCGTCGTGGAGTGACGCCGCCGCGAGGTGACGTCCGTCCCTACCGGGACTTCATCGCGTGGCTGGAGCAACAGGAGCAGGGCGCCGCGAGGGACTTCTGGAGCAAGGCGCTCCAGGGCTTCTCGGCGCCCACGCGGTTGAACGTGGGCGGTGTGCCTCGGGGGCAGGGGGAGCGAGGGGACCAGGAGCTGCGGCTCGGCGCGGACGAGACGTCGGCGTTCGTCGCCTTCGCCCGACAGCAAGGGCTCACGCCGGGCACGCTGCTCCAGGGAGCCTGGGCGGTGCTGCTGGGGCGCTACAGCGGCGGCGATGACGTGGTCTTCGGACTGACGGTCTCCGGACGGCCGCCCGAGCTCTCCGGCATCGAGAGCATGGTGGGCATGTTCATCAATGCCATCCCCGTGCGAGTGAAGCTGCCCGCCTCGCGGCCCGTGGGGCCGTGGCTGAAGGCATTGCAGTCGTGGTTGCAGGAGGCGCGTCAGTACGAGTCCTCGTCGCTGGTGGAGGTGCGCCGCTGGAGTGAGGTGCCTTCGAGCGAGCCGCTGTTCGAGAGCCTCGTCATCTACGAGAACTATCCGATGGAGGCGGGGCTCTCCACGCCGTCGGATGAGCTGGTGGTCCGCAACCCCACGTCGATGGAGGTGGACCATCACCCGCTGACCTTGATGGCGCTGCCCGGACACGAGCTGTTGCTCCGGTTGACCTACGACGCCCGACGCTTCGACGCGGCGGTGGTGCGGCGCATGCTGGCGCACCTGCGTCAGGTGCTGCGCGAGCTGCGTGAGAAGGTGGAGCGGCCGTTGTCGGAGCTGACGTTGCTCGGTATGGAGGAGCGACGACAGGTGCTCGCCGAGTGGAATCCCACGGCGTGCGCGGCACACGTTCCCGTGGCGGTGTTCCGCCCGGTGGAGGACTGGGCGGCCCGCGCGCCAGATGCCATCGCCGTCACCGACGGGACGCGGTCGCTGACCTATGCGGAGCTGGAGGCTCGGGCCAATCAGCTCGCGCGCCACCTGGAGTCGCTGGGAGTTTCCATCGGGAGCACGGTGGGCTTGTGTCTGGACAAGAGCCTGGACCTGGCTGTCGCCGTGCTGGGCGCGCTCAAGGCGGGGGCCACGTATGTGCCGTTGGATCCGCGCTATCCGGCGGAGCGACTGGCGTTCATGTTGGAGGACTCAGGCGCCGCCGTGGTGCTGAGTCATTCGCGGCTGGGCGCGGTGTTGCCGGTGGATTCACGCGCGCGCCGCGTGTTCATGGACCTGGAGTCGGAGGCCCTGGCGCGTCAGCCGACCGAGGCGCTTGCTCGGGAGGTACCGCCGGAGTCGGCGTGTTACCTCATCTACACCTCGGGCAGCACGGGGCGGCCCAAGGGCGTGGCGCTGTCGCACCGTGCGCTGTCGCATCTCCTGGCGTGGCAGCTCGAACGGTCCGTCAATCCGTCCGCGACGACGCTGCAGTTCGCGGCGCTCAGCTTCGATGTGTCCTTCCAGGAGATGTTCTCCACCTGGTGGGCCGGTGGCACGTTGGTGCTGCCTTCGGAGGATGTGCGTCAGGACTTGTCAGCGCTTTTGACGTTCCTGGACAGGCACGCGGTGGAGCGCCTCTTCCTGCCCTTCGTGGCGCTTCAGGCCCTGGCGGAAGTGGCGGTCCAGCGCGCGATGGTGCCCAGGGCGCTGCGCGAAGTGGTGACCGCGGGTGAGCAGCTCCAGGTGACGCCCTCGCTGGTCGCGTTCTTCGAGCGTCTTCCCGGGTGCGTGCTGGAGAATCAGTACGGGCCGTCGGAGACGCACGTCGTCTCGGCGCACCGACTGTCGGGGGCGCCGTCATCGTGGCCGCGTCTTCCGTCCATCGGCGCGCCGCTGCCGCACTGTCAGCTCTACGTGTTGGATGCGTGGGGACAGCCTTGTCCCGTGGGGATTTCAGGCGAGCTGTTCATTGGTGGCGCGCATCTGGCGCACGGGTACGTGGGTCGGCCGGAGCTGACGGCGGAGAAGTTCGTTCCGCATCCGTTCAGCGAGGTGGCTGGGGCTCGGCTGTATCGCACGGGGGACCTGGCGCGGTGGACGGCGGAGGGGACGGTGGAGTTCGTGGGTCGCCTGGATGGTCAGGTGAAGCTGCGCGGCTTCCGCATCGAGCTGGGCGAGGTGGAGGCGGTGCTGCGTGCCGCGCCCGGTGTTCGCGATGCGGCAGTGGTGGTGCGGGAGGATGTCCCCGGGGATCGGCGGCTCGTGGGGTACGTCGTCCTCTCGGAGAAGGACGGTGCGAAGCGGGAGGCCTTGCGCGCGCATGTCGGAGCGCACCTGCCGGAGTACATGGTGCCGTCCACCTTCGTGACGCTGGACGCGCTGCCGCTGACGCCGAGTGGCAAGGTGAACCGCAAGGCGCTGCCCGTGGCGGAGGCGGGTCCTGACGGAGTGGGTGTCTACGTTGCTCCGCGCACCGCGACGGAGGGCATGCTCGCGGGGCTCTTCGCGGAGGTGCTCGGGCTCGACAGGGTGGGCCTGCACGGCCACTTCTTCGAGTTGGGAGGTCACTCGCTGCTGGCCACGAGGGCCATCTCCCGGGTGCGGAGCGCGTTCGGTATCGAGCTGCCGCTGCGCGAGCTGTTCGAGGCGCCCACGGTGGCGGAGCTCGCGCTTCGGGTGGATCGACTGATTCGAGCGGGGACTGCTCAGGTGGCGCCGCCGTTGGTGCCGAGGGACGACAAGAGTCGGCCGCCGAGACTGTCCTTCGCGCAGCAGCGCCTGTGGTTCCTGGACCAGCTCGAACCGTTGAGTGCTTCGTACAACGTCCCTGGCGCGGTGCGGATGACGGGGCCGTTGAACAGGGAGGCGTTGGCCAGGACGTTCCAGGAACTCGTGCGGCGACACGAAGCGCTGCGCACCACATTTCGAAGTGTGAATGGCGTCGCCGTGCAGGTGATCTCGCCGGAGTCACCGGTGGTGTTGCACGACGTCGATCTGGAAGGGTTTCCCGAGGAGCGTCGTGAGGCGGAGGCGCGTCGTCTCGTGGAGCAAGCGGTGCTGCTTCCGTTCGACCTGACGGTGGGGCCGTTGCTGCGAGTGACGCTGGTGAGGTTGTCAGCGGAGTCGCACGTGCTGGTGGTGGTGCTGCACCACATCGTGTCGGACGGGTGGTCGACAGAGGTGTTGGTGAGGGAGGTGGCGGCACTCTACGAGGCGTACGCGGAAGGCAAGCCGTCCCCGCTGGGAGAGCTGCCGGTGCAGTACGCGGACTACGCGGAGTGGCAGCGAGGGTGGTTGCAGGGAGAGGTGCTGGAGCAGCAGGTGGAGTACTGGCGGAGGCAGTTGGAGGGGGCACCGAGAGCGCTGGAGTTGGTGACGGACAAGCCAAGGCCGGCGGTGCAGAGCTTCCGGGGGGCCATGCTGGAGAGGAGGTGGCCGAAGGGGCTGTGGAGGAAGGTGGAGGAGGCGAGCCGGAGGGAGGGGGCGACGCCGTTCATGGTGTTGCTGGCGGCGTACCAGGTGGTGCTGACGAGGTACGCGGGGCAGGAAGAAGTGGTGGTGGGTTTTCCGATAGCGGGGCGGACGCACGCGGAGACGGAAGGGCTGATTGGGTACTTCGCGAACACGTTGGTGCTGAGAGGGCGAGTGCGGGAGGAGGAGAGCTTCCGGGAGCTGGTGGGGAGGGCGAGAGAGGTGACGTTGGGTGCGTACGCGCACCAGGACGTGCCATTCGAGAAGTTGGTGGAGGAGTTGCTGCCGCGGAGGGACATGAGTCGCAGTCCACTGTTCCAGGTGTCGCTGACGTTGCAGAACACGCCCGGGGTGGAGGTGAAGCTGGGGAAGGGGTTGGTGCTGAGG
>NZ_JABXEM010000141.1:0-28449 GCF_013372595.1 Myxococcus sp. AM011 | reverse complement strand
CAGGGGGGGAGAGGTCGACGAAGAGCTCGGCCAGCCTGCGAGGCGCGGTGAGGACGTGGTTGGAGCGGACCACGGAGAGGGCGGCGGTGAGGAAGTAGGGGAGCCGCAGGCCGATGCGTCGACTGCGGCCCAGTCTTTCAAGCGCCATGTCCACGGCGCCCGCCCCCTCGCCCCGGGGGCTGATGAGGACGTGGGGCAGGCTCAGGTACGTCTCCAGGTCCAGCCCCTGCTTCACTACAGGGTTGTCGCGCCGGACCACGCAGACGAAGTCCTCGGTGAACAGCTTCACCTGGCGCAGCGCGGGGCTGGGGTCCGGGAAGGCGGCGATGATGAGGTCCACCTCGCCGCTCTCCAACTGGGCCTCCGCCTGGGGGATGACGAGGGGGCGGATGGTGAGGTCCACCCGGGGCGCCTCGCTGTCGAACAGCTCCAGCAAGGCGGGCAGCAGCGCGGCGGCGAAGTAGTCACCCGAGGCGATGGTGAAGCGCCGGGCCGAGGTGCGGGGCTCGAAGACGGACTCGTTGCGCAGCGCGCGTTGGACCTCCAGCAGTCCCCGGTGGAGGGGGGCTGCCAGCTGCTCGGCGCGAGGGGTGCGAATCATCCCGCCCCGGCCCCGGATGAGCAGGGCGTCACCGAGCTGCTCCCGGAGCTGCCGCAAGGCATGGCTCATGGCGGACTGGGTGATGCCCACGCGCGCGGCCGCCCGGGTGACGTTGCCCTCCGTCAGCAGCGCATCCAGGGCCACGACGAGGTTGAGGTTGATGCCGGCCAGGTCCAACCCCGTGCTCGACGGCTGGCTCGGCGCGGGAGTGGGGCGAGGTTTCCGGGGTGCCGGGGCGCGGCCCTTGCCCTTGGCGACATGCGACTTGCTCATGAGCGCATGAGTAACATGCAGTGGCCTCATGTTGGGGGGAGGGACACTCTAGGCCCATCTCGAAGTCACTGGAGGCGTCCATGAGCGTCGTCATCAACACCCCGAATGGAAACATTGGCCGGAACCTCGCCCTGCGGCTGCTGGATGCGGGGCAGTCCATCACCGTCATCAGCCGGACCGCGGAGAAGGTGGCGGACCTGGCGAAGCGGGGCGCGAAGGTGGTGGAGGGGTCCTCCGACGACGCGGCCGTGTTGGACAAGGCCTTCGCGGGAGCCTCGGCGGTCTTCTGGCTGACGCCGCCGGCCATGCGGCCGGACTTCGCCGATTGGACCCAGGGCATGGCGCGACTGGCGGCCGAGAAGGCGAAGCAGCACGGCGTGAAGCGGGTGGTGGTGCTGTCCAGCGTCGGCGCGCAGTCGGGCCCGGGGACGGGGCCCGTGAGTGTGCTGAAGGGCGTGGAGGAGGCCTTCAAGGCCGCCGTCGCCGACGTCACCATCCTCCGTCCGGGCTACTTCATGGAAAATCTCCTGCGCGACTTGCCGTCGCTCTTGAACGCGAGCTCCCTCTTCCTGACCACCTCCCCCGAGCGCAGGGCGCCCTTCGTCGCGACGGCGGACATCGCGCACAAGGCGGCGGACGTGCTGCTGGACGCGGGCTGGAAGGGGCACCGGTATGTCGGCGTCCACGGGCCCCAGGACCTCACGTACGCGGAGGTGGTGGAAATCCTCTCGCGAGAGCTGGGGCGTCCCGTGCGCTATGTGCAGGTCTCCTTCGACGACGCGCGCAAGGCGATGCTGGGCATGGGCCTGCCCGGGTTCATGGTCGACCTCTACGTGCAGATGTACGAGGCCATCCCCAAGGGGCTGATGGACGCGGCCGAGCCCCGGTCGGCGGAGACCACCACGTCCACCACGCTGGCTCAGTGGGCGCGCGAGGTCCTCAAGCCCGCGCTGGAGCAGGCGCGCACGGCCGCGGCGTAGCGCCGTGCGCGTTGCTCCTCGTGCATCGCCGCGCCGGGTCAGTTCGCGCGGCGATGCCTCGCCCGGTAGAGGTCGTCAAAGAAGGTCATGATGAGATGGGCGCCCAATGCCAGACCTTGCTCGATGTCCAGGGCCGCCTTCGGGTCTGACTCATAGGGGGCGTCGAGATACCGGTAGAAGCCTTCGGCATGCTCGTTATCGAGCGTGGCATGGAGCGGGTAGTGGACCACACGGTCCTTCGGAAGCCAGCCGCGCTTGACGATGCTCTCGCCCGTGACGAACGCGGCCTCCCCGAACAAGTCCTCGATCATTCCGAAGACGGCCATGCCGAAGTGAACGGACTCGAAACAGGCCGTGCCTGCCAGTGACGTGTTGTAGGCGAGAATCTCCGGCCAGGGACGACACTTCTCCACCTGCGCGCGCGACGCGCCAAGTCGTTCCAGGAGCAGGCGGAAGGTGCTGTCGTGGCCATCGCCGAGCTTTCCCCGCCCGTGCTCGTCGAACACGTTCTCGAGGATGGGAAGCCGGTCGGAGAGGTCCGGGAGCCGGCTCATGAGCAGGGCCATGGGGCGCGAGAAGTTCGCGACGGCGAAGCGCATGTGGACCTGCGTCTCCACGAAGTCCGCCTGCTCGAAGTCACCCCCCATCAGGGCGTTGAGGTACCTGCTGGACTTGATGTGATTGCCACGCTCCTTGAACGTGGCGATGTAATGACGCAGCTTCGGCGCTGCGCTGGGAGAGGTCAGAGACACGGGTGACTCCTGGGGTTTTGGTTGTGATTGGGGCATGGCAATCAGACGGTTCGGGCATGCCCAGGTGTTTGTTCTGCACCGTTCCGATACACGGGTGGGGCCTCGAGTCTGTCCAGGAGACAGCACCTGCCTGCGGGGGAGGCGGGCCACGACGTCGCCATGCGCGGGGACGCGTTGTCGGTGCGCGTCCGCGCTTCATCAGCTTCACACTTCTTCACGGCCGCGTCATCTCAGTTCATCCCCAAGGGGGAGGGTTGGAGTGAGGATGCGGCTGTCACCACACGTGGAGAGAGAAGCATGGCGTCGGGGCAGGCAATCATCAGCGGGCTGCTGGGTCGGTTCTTCTTCACGGAAGCGCGCGTGGGACAGGTCCGCGACGTGTCACCGCACTTCCGCTGGATGGAGTTGGTGGGCGAGGGCCTGCGGGACATCGAGTGGAGCCCGGGGGACAAGGTGCAGGTCTTCATCCCGGACGTGGGCATGAGGACGTACACGCCGTTGGGCTGGGACTCGACGCTGGGGTCCACGCGCTTCCTTGTCTACCTGCACGGGGACGGTCCCGGTGCGCGGTGGGGGCGCGGCGTGAAGGTGGGTGACCGCTGCCAGTTCTTCGGGCCGCGAGGCTCCATCGCGCTCCCGTCCCTTCCCGGGCCGGTGGTCCTCTTCGGGGACGAGACGTCGTTCGCCGTCGCTCACGCGCTGAAGAACCTGAAGGCGGGCTCGGCGGACGTCGAGTACGTGTTCGAGGTCTCCTCGCGCGCGGAGTCAGAAGGGGTGTTGGGGGAGCTGGGCCTCGCGGGTGCTTCCGTGGTGGAGAAGCAGTCGGGGGAGGCGCACCTCGCGGACGTGCAGGCCCGGCTGCGGACGGCACTGGAGCGTCGGCGGGGCGCGCACCTGGTCCTGACGGGGCGGGCGCACGCCATCCAGGCCGTGAGGAGTCAGCTCCGCGCGAGTGGAGTGGCTCACGCCGGGCAGAAGGTGAAAGCGTACTGGGCCGAGGGCAAGAGAGGCCTCGACTGAGCAATGGGGCCGGACGGATGACGGCTGCCGCACGGTTGTCGGGCGAAGCGCTTGCGTGTGCGCGCGCGTCGTTTCAAAGACGATGTCCTCATGGACGAGCGCGCGCCTGGCCCCCGGAAGTCGGACCCTTCCTACAATGTGCTGCACCAGCAGGGCACCCGGCAGCCGCTGGATGTGCTCTTCAAGCCGCGCAGCGTGGCGGTGGTGGGGGCCAGTGAGCGTCCGGGCAGCGTGGGGCGCACCGTCCTCTGGAACCTCATCAGCAATCCCTTTGGCGGCACCGTCTACCCCATCAACCCGAAGCGTCCCAATGTGCTGGGCATTCGCGCGTGGCCATCGCTGCGCTCGCTGCCGGAGCCGGTGGACCTGGCCGTCGTCGTCACGCCCGCGCCGGCTGTCCCGGACGTCATCCGCGAGTGCGCGGAGCTGGGCGTGCGGGGCGCCATCATCATCTCCGCGGGCTTCAAGGAGACGGGGGAAGCGGGCGCGAAGCTGGAGCGGGAGATTCTCCAGATTGCCCAGGCGGCGCGGATGCGCATCATCGGCCCCAACTGCCTGGGGGTGATGCGTCCGCCCACGGGTTTCAACGCGACGTTCGCCGGGTCGATGGCGCGGCCGGGCAACGTGGCCTTCATCAGCCAGAGCGGCGCGCTGCTCACCGCCATCCTCGACTGGAGCCTGCGCGAGTCGGTGGGCTTCAGCGCCTTCGTCTCCGTGGGCTCCATGTTGGACGTGGGCTGGGGTGACCTCATCGACTACCTGGCTGATGACCCGATGACGCGCTCCATCCTCATCTACATGGAGTCCATCGGCGACGCGCGGGCCTTCCTGTCGGCCGCGCGCGAGGTGGCGCTCACCAAGCCCATCATCGTCATCAAGGCGGGGCGCACGGCGCAGGCCGCGCAGGCCGCCGCGTCGCACACGGGCACGCTGACGGGCAGCGACGAGGTGCTCACCGCCGCGTTCCGCCGCACCGGCGTGCTGCGCGTGGACTCCATCTCCGACCTCTTCTACATGGCGGAGACGCTGGCGAAGCAGCCGCGCCCCGCGGGCCGTCGCCTCACCGTCGTCACCAACGCGGGCGGGCCGGGGGTGCTCGCCACGGATGCGCTGGTGTCGGGCGGCGGTGAGCTGGCGGTGCTCGGCGACGAGACGCGCAAGGCGCTGGATGGCTTCCTGCCGCCCCAGTGGAGTCACGGCAATCCGGTGGACGTGCTGGGCGACGCGGACCCGGAGCGCTACGCGAAGGCGCTGGAGGTGGCGGGGAAGGACCCCAACAGCGACGGGCTCCTGGTCATCCTCACCCCGCAGGACATGACGGAGCCCACGCAGACGGCGGACCGGCTCAAGCCCTACGCGAAGCTGTCCGGCAAGCCGGTGCTGGCGAGCTGGATGGGCGGCTCGGAAGTCGTGGCGGGAGAGCGCATCCTCAACGACGCGGGCATCCCGACATTCGGCTATCCCGACACGGCCGCGCGCATCTTCAATTACATGTGGCGCTACTCGTACAACCTCGTGGGCCTGTACGAGACGCCGACGCTGGCGGAGGAGCCCACGGGCGGGCGCGACGTGGCTCGGCGACTGGTGGACGCGGCGCGCGCGCAAGGGCGCACGCTGCTGACAGAGCACGAGTCCAAGCAGCTCCTGGCCGCCTACGGCATCCCCACCGTCGAGACGCGGCTGGCGACGACGGAGGAGGGCGCGGTGGCCGAGGCGGAGGCGCTCGGCTATCCCGTGGTCCTCAAGCTCCACTCCTTCACGGTGACGCACAAGACGGACGTCGGAGGCGTGCGGCTCGACCTGCCGGACGCGGAGGCGGTGCGCGCGGCGTTCCGAGGCATCCGTGAGCGACTGGTGGAGCTGGGGCAGGTCGAGGCCTTCGACGGCGTCACCGTCCAGCCGATGGTGAAGCTGGGAGGCTACGAGCTGATTGTAGGCAGCAGCCTGGACCCCCAGTTCGGGCCGGTGCTGCTCTTCGGCGCGGGTGGGTCGCTGGTGGAGGTGTTCAAGGACCGGGCGCTGGGGCTGCCTCCACTGAACACGACGCTCGCGCGGCGGATGATGGAGCAGACCCGCATCCTCCAGGCGCTGCGCGGCGTGCGCGGCGCGAAGCCGGTGGACCTGCCGGAGCTGGAGCGGCTGCTCGTTCGCTTCGGGCAGCTCGTCGTCGAGCAGCGGCTGGTGAAGGAGGTGGACATCAATCCCCTGCTGGCCTCGCCGGAGCGGCTGCTCGTGCTGGATGCTCGCGTGGTGCTGCATCCTCCGGACGTGACGGAAGCGGAGCTGCCCCCACTGGCCATCGAGCCCTATCCGCAACAGTACGTGGCGCCGTTCCGGATGAAGAGCGGCGAGGAGCTGATGCTCAGGCCCATCCGTCCAGAGGATGAGCCGAAGATGGAGCGCTTCCATCGGACGCTCTCGGAGCAGACGGTGTTCCTGCGCTACGCGGGGCTGATGCAGTTGAGTACGCGTGTGGCGCACGAGCGGCTGGCGCGCATCTGCTTCAACGACTACGCGCGGGAGATGGCGCTGGTGGCCGAGCGGCGCGGCGGGGAGATTCTGGGAGTGGGGCGACTGACGCGGCTGCGGGGGACTCGCGACGCGGAGTACGCCATCCTCATCAGCGACGAGGTGCAGCACCAGGGCCTGGGCTCGGAGATGCTGCGGCGACTGGTGGAGGTGGGCCGCGCGTGGGGCATGCACCGAATCGTCGCGGACATCCTCGCGGGCAACCGCGCCATGCAGAACGTCAGCAAGCGGCTGGGGTTCTCCATCCTCGCCCATGAAGAGCTGGCCCCGGACATGGTCAAAGCGGTGAAGGTGCTCTGACTCACGTCCGGGACCGGGCGCCGCGGCAGCTAACGGGCTTCGAGGTTCAGCTCCAGGTCGAACCCCACGTCGCTCGACTCCGCGTTGGCCTGCTTCACCATCACCGCGATGGTGTTCTCCCCCACGACGAAGGCGGAGCCGTCGAAGCTGGCGGTGCTGATGACGGCGTCCTTCAGCACGCCGCTGGCGAAGGTGCCATGGCCGAGGCCGTTGTCGGTGTACCGGGAGTAGACGAGCTTCCCGTTCACCCAGATGGCCACGCCGTCGTCATGCAGCACGCGGAGGTTGGCGGTGCGGATGGCCTCGCCGAGCGTGAGCTTCTTGCGGAAGTAGACGCTGGGCTGCAGGGGCGTCGTCTTGTTGAGCACGGTGTGCTCGTCCCCGTCGCCAAAGCCGAGCTTCGCGGGGCCCGAGCGCCACGCGCTGTCATCGAAGTTGTGTGCCGTCCACGAGGCGCCCGGGTTCACGTTGCGGTCGTCGAACTTCCAGTACTCACCGAAGGCGATGGCCCGGAACTGCGGCGTCCGGCTGATGGTGAAGGGCAGGTCGGTGCGGTCCTCGACGTCCTGCCGCGAGGCATCGGAGATGCGCAGCACGCCGTTGGACGTCTCGGTGCCCGGCACCGTCCACTCATAGAAGCCGATGTTGGGGACGCTCGGGTCGACCATCGTCCAGTGGGCTCCGTTGTCGGGCGAGAACTGGACCTGCACGTTGTCGACACCCGAGCCGTGGGTCATCCACTGGAGCATCTGCACGTTGCCCGGGCGCAGCGTCTCGCCTCCGTTGGGGCTCTCCATGAAGAGGGCATCGTGCTGCATGCCGTCGGTAGTGACTTTGAGCTCCAGGTCGAAGGACAAGTCGCTGGAGGTGGCGTTCGCCTGCTTCACCATGACGGCCAGCGTGTTGTCTCCCATCATGAAGCGGGAGCCGGGGATGGTCGTCGTGCTCAGGGTGTTGTCGGCGCTGGTGCCGGAGGCGTAGGCGCCGTGCGCGGTGGAGCCGACGTACTTGGAGAACACCTGGGTGCCGTTGAGGAACACCGCCACGCCGTCGTCGTGAACCACCTGGAGCGTGGCCTGCTCCACCATGCCGTGGATGGTGAACTTGCGGCGGAAGTAGACGGAGGGCTGGACAGGCGTCGTCTTCGCCAACACCGTCCGCTCGTCGGTCTCGCCGTAGCCGAGGTGCGCGAGGCCCTTCTTCCACGCCGCGTCATTGAAGCCAGGAGACGTCCAGGCCGCGCCCGGGTCGACGTTGCGGTCGTCGTACTTCCACTCGGAGCCGAAGGCCACGGCGGTGAAGCCGGTGTTGGGAGGAGGGTCTGTCGGGGGCGGCGTGGTGCCTCCACCGCCGATGCGGATGATCTTCGCCACCGACGGCACCTTCTTCGAGTTGAGCAGGAACAGCATGTAGTGGCCGGGCGGCGCGACGTTCGGGTTGGGCGGCGCGACGACGTTGAGCCCGCCGCCGCTGGCGGTGAAGCGCAGCTTCATGAAGCGCTGGTTCTCGTCGAAGGCGTGGGTGACGGAGCCCAGGCGAATCCACGACGCCATGGTGATGCTGGCCGCGTCGGGGGTGTTGACGCGGAACGTCTCGCCATAGGCGATGGCCTCCGGCGCGGAGGAGATGGTGGGGCGCGGGCCGTTGAAGAGGTAGGGCGGGGAGAACACCTGCATCGTCTTCACGTTGCGGCTGCCCGCTGAGAGCACGCGGCCGTCCGGCAGCAGCAGGGTGGTGGAGTGGTAGCCGCGATAGGCGGAAGACGGCGCCAGCAGGGACCACTGCTCGGTGACGGGGTTCCACAGCTCCGTCTCCAGGCGGGGGAACTTGGGGTTGTCCGTGCCGGGGCCGCTGTGGCCGCCGGTGACGAGCACCGAGCCATCCGGCATCACCGTGCTGTTGTGCTGGCGGCGCACGTAGCGCATGGGCGCCACCGAGCGCCAGGTGGGCTTCGCGGCGTTGAGGTCCAATATCTCCACGTTGTTGGTGGGGGGATTGTCGCCGCCGGTGATGAGGACCTTGCCGTCGTCGTACATCACCGCGCTGCCCGCGTTGCGGCTGTTCGCGTAGGTGGTTCGCGGGCCGGAGGACCAGGCGCCGGTGCCCTCCGTGTCGAGGTACCGCGCGGGCTTCCAGTAGCCCGCCATCAGCGTCTTGCCCGTGTTCGTCACGAACATCCACGGGTAGTACATGAGCTCCAGGCTCGCGCCCGTGAGGTTGCGCCAGGAGTTCTTCGACGACTGCCAGACCTGGGGAACCAGGTTCTTGGTCCGGTCCTCCTTGGCGCCGCCCACCACCAGCATGTCGCCGTTGGGGAGCGTGGTGACGGTGGGGTACCACCGGCCGGCGTTCATGTTCGGCAGTCGCGTCCAGGTGAGCTTGAACGGGTCGAAGATGGAGGCGTAGGGCAGGCCGGAGTCATCCGTGATGTGGCCACCGGCCACGAACAGCCGGCCGTCCGCCATGAAGGCGTGGCCCGCGCAGAAGATGTTGAAGCCCGCCTTGGGCAGCGTGGTGAGGACGTTGGTCGCCGGGTCCCAGAGGGTGGGGGTGTCGCCGTCTCCGAACTCGGAGAAGAACATCACCTTGCCCGTGGGCAGCAGGTGGGTGTGGACGGCGGAGTACGGCCACTGCTGGACCGGGGTCCATTGGCCCACGGAGGCGGGTTGGGCCTGGGCGACCGAAATCGAAGCCCAGACAGCGAGGAAGGCAAGACGCCACGGATGGAACATCACGCTGCCCCTTTGTTGGTCGAAAGGTCGCGCAACGGTAGGCACGGGCCCTGCGAGCCACATCGTTCCGGCGTGCGTGGACAATGACGCGGGGTGGACCGAGCCCCAGCGCCCGCGTCCGGGTCGGGACTGTTCGTGGGGCACGGGTGTCTGATTTCGCAGCGGACGCGAATCGGTGGCTGCTCTAGAGTCCGCCGGGTGATGGACACCCCTGAGTCCCAAGCGCCGCTCGCCGCCCTGCTTCCCAAGAAAGGCGAGCCTCCGCTCGACGCCGACAGCATCCTGGACCGCTTCGTCGGCTACGTCTCGACGAATGGCCTCAGCCTCTACCCGGCCCAGGAGGAAGCCATCCTGGAGCTGCTGGCGGGCAAGCACCTGTTCCTCAAGACCCCCACCGGCTCGGGCAAGTCCCTGGTGGCCACCGCCCTCCACTTCAAGGCCATGGCCGAGGGCAAGGTCTCCTTCTACACCTGCCCCATCAAGGCGCTGGTGAACGAGAAGTTCTTCGCGCTCTGTGATGCCTTCGGCGCGGAGAACGTGGGCATGCTCACCGGCGACGCGAGCATCAACCGCGACGCGCCCATCATCTGCTGCACCGCCGAAATCCTCGCCAACCTGGCGCTGCGCGACGCGGGCGCCCGGGTGGACTACGTGGTGATGGACGAGTTCCACTACTACTCGGACAAGGAGCGCGGCGTGGCGTGGCAGATTCCGCTCATCGCCCTGCCCAAGGCGACGTTCCTCCTGATGTCGGCCACGCTGGGCCCCACGCACATCATCGAGGAGAGCCTCCAGAAGCTCACCGGCCGCGAGGTCGCCACCGTGCGCAGCACCCAGCGCCCGGTGCCGCTGGACTTCGACTACCGCGAGTCCGCGCTGCACGAGACGATTGAAGACCTCATCGCGCGCAAGAAGTACCCCATCTACCTGGTGAACTTCACGCAGCGCGCCGCCGCCGAGCAGGCGCAGAACCTCATGAGCGTGGACTTCTCCACCAAGGAGGAGAAGGAGGCCATCCGCCTCGCGCTGATGGACGCGCCCTTCGACACGCCCTACGGCAAGGACTTCCAGCGCTACCTTCGCCACGGCATCGGCATGCACCACGCGGGCCTGCTGCCCAAGTATCGCCTGCTGGTGGAGAAGCTGGCGCAGGGCGGCCACCTCAAGGTCATCAGCGGCACGGACACCCTGGGCGTGGGCGTCAACATCCCCATCCGCACGGTGGCCTTCACCCAGCTCTTCAAGTTCAACGGCGAGAAGCTCACCACGCTGAGCGTGCGCGACTTCCTGCAGATTTCAGGTCGCGCGGGCCGCAAGGGGTTCGACAACGAGGGCAGCGTCGTCGCCCAGGCGCCCGAGTACGTCGTCGAGAACGTCAAGCAGGCCGCGAAGGAAGCCGCGGGCAAGAAGAAGACGCCCAAGGCGAAGCCGCCGCAGAAGAACTTCGTCCAGTACGACAAGAGCACCTTCGAGCGGCTCCAGACGGGCATGCCCGAGCCGCTGGAGTCCCGCTTCGCCGTGTCCCACGGCATGATTCTCAACCTGCTCCAGAGCGACCACATCCGGGGCACGGGGGGCTACCACCGGCTGGTGCAGCTCATCCAGCGCTGCCATGACTCGGACTTCCTGAAGCGCAGGCACTTGAGGGAGGCGGCGCGGGACTTCCGCACGCTGCGCGGCGCGGGAATCGTGGAGGTGACGCGCGGCGAGGGCGGCTCGGGGGCCACGGTGAAGGTGGCGCAGGAGCTCCAGTACGACTTCAGCCTCAACCACACGCTGTCGCTGTACCTGCTGGAGACGCTGGAGCTGCTGGACCCCACCACGGAGACGTACGCGCTGGACGTGGTGACGCTGGTGGAGTCCATCCTGGAGAACCCGGACGTGGTGCTCTACGCGCAGCTGCACCAGCTCAAGGGCGAGAAGATTCAAGAGATGAAGGCGCGCGGCGTCGAGTACGACGACCGGATGGAGGAGCTGGAGAAGCTGGAGTGGCCGAAGCCGAACCGCGAGTTCATCTACGGCACCTTCAACGCCTTCGCGCGCAAGCACCCGTGGGTGGGCGAGGAGAACATCCGTCCCAAGGCCGTGGTGCGGGACATGTTCGAGCGCTTCATGTCCTTCCACGACTACGTTCGTGAGTACGGGTTGCAGCGCAGCGAGGGCGTGCTGCTGCGCTACGTCAGCGACGTGTACAAGACGCTGTCGCAGACGGTGCCGGAGCGCTTCCGCACGGAGGAGGTGGAGGACATCATCGACCACCTGCGGGCCACGATTCGTCAGGTGGACTCCAGCCTGGTGGACGAGTGGGAGCGGATGAAAAACCCGGGCGCCGTCGTCGAGGCGAAGCCGGCCGTGGAGCTCAAGCCGAAGGAGCTCACCGAGGACCCGCGCGCGTTCGCGGCCCGCGTGCGCGAGGAGCTGCACCGGCTGCTGCGCGCGCTGGGGCAGAAGCGTTACTCGGATGCGCTGTCGCTCTTGGACAACGCGCTGGGCGAGTGGACCGCGCCGAAGCTGGAGCAGGCCATGGTGCCGTACCACGAGGAGCACAAAATCGTGGTGCTCACGCCCCAGGCTCGCAAGCCGGCCAACACGTTCCTCAAGGACACGGGGCCGAGGCTCTGGGAGGTCCAACAGCGCATCATGGACCCCGAGGGCCATGGCGACTGGATGATCGACTGCGAGATTGATTTGAGGGACAGGCGGCTGGACGAGGGCCCCATCCTCATCCTGCGCCGCATCGGTCCGTGAGGTTCAGCTCTCGGAGGCGGGCGTGGACAGCTCGCCTCCGGCCAGCGGGGCTTCCTCGCCCAGGGTGGACTCCTCGACGTCGAAGTCGCCCTTGCCGTCGGGGATGAGGACCATCCGCCAGTCGTGGGTGGAGAGGATGACGTGCTCGGCGTCGCACTGGACGTCGACGGCTACGTCCTCGACGGTCCACGAGCCGACCCAGACCGTCATCTTGTCGATGCACTCGTTGTCGCCACACTCCTCGGTGGAGGCGACCCACAGGCGGCCCTCCGGCGCGGCGATGCAGGACACGGGCTCCGCGTGGCGGAGGCGGGGCGGGGCCATCTCGTCGGGTGCGCCGGCGAAGTGGTCATCGAGTTCCGGCATCCCCGCGTCGAAGAGGGACGAAGTCGTGTCTGCCTCCTCGGAGGGCTGAGCGAGCGTCGTCGGCTTCGCCAGGGCCCCGGGCGCGGCCAGAAAACCGCACATCGCCGCCACCTTCCAACACCGTGTCATCCACATGACCTTGTGCTCCTCGGCGGCACTGTCGGCCGCGTCTCGTGCACAGGGGTTTTGCAAGGCGCGGACCGAGGCTGAGTGCGGGCGCGGAGACACAGCGGTGGGTCTGTGTCCGGGGGCCAATCCGGTCATGTGTTTCCGCGCGAGGCGGCTGTCGAAGGCGGGCACTTCTCCAGGCCGCCCCGGCTGCCGCGGTTCCTCGCGCGGTGACCTGCGCGGGCAGGCAGGAGGAGAACAGCTCCGTGACGAGCAGTGGGGGCCTCAAGCGTGCAGGACCTCGACCAGGGCGAGCGGTACCCGTGTCCCTCCGACGCGGGTCAGGGCGCCATCGCCTCGGGAGGTCTCGCACGCAGGAAGTCGACCAGCGCGCGCAGCTTGGGGGGCAGTTGGGTGCGGCTCGGGTAGTAGAGAAACAGACCCGGAAAGGGAGCGCAGAAGCGGGAGAGGACTCGGATGAGGCGACCGTCGGTCAGCTCCTTCGCCACCGTGTGCTCCATGACGTTGGCGAGGCCGACCCCGTCGAGCGCCGCGCGAACCTGCAGCGCGTTGTCGTTGGTGACCAGCCGCCCCTCCACGGCGACGGTGAATTCGCGGCCCTTGTCGGTGAACTCCCAGCGGTACACCGCGCCGCTCCGGAGGTAGCGGAAGTTGATGCAGTCGTGCGCGTGCAGGTCTCTCGGGTGCTTCGGCCGCCCGCGCTCCGAGAGATATGCGGGCGCGCCGACCACCGCCATTCGCAGGTCGCTCGTGAGTCGCAGCGCCACGACGTCCTTGTCGAGCGTCTCGCCCAGGCGGATGCCCGCGTCGAAGTCCTGCTCGACGATGTTGGTGAGACCGTCATCCACGACGATGTCGAGCCGGAGCTCCGGGTAGGTGGCGAGGAACGCCGCCAGGAGGGGTTCGAGCACCGGGGTGATGGCCAGGCGTGGCACGTTGATTCGCAACGTCCCCGACGGACGACCCCGGACCGCGTCGAGCGACTCGAACGCCGCATGGATGCTGGCCATCGCGGGCCTGAGCTGCGCGAGGAACCGCGCACCCGCCTCCGTCAGGCCCACGCTGCGCGTCGTGCGCTGGAGCAGTCGCACGCCGACCCGCTCCTCGAGCGCGCGGATGCTCTGGCTGAGTGCCGACGGCGTCACGCGCAGCATCGTCGCGGCGGCCGTGAAGCTGCGCTTGTCCGCCACCGCCGCCAGCGCGGTCAGCCCCGAGTAGTCGTCCCTCATGTCTTCATCTTTTAGCGAAACTTAAAAACCCATCGCAATTCCACCGATGGTTGAGCAGGTCCGAGGCCCCTACCTTGTGTCGCGAACTTGAAGTCGAGGGAGTCCGCCATGAGCAGCCAAGGTTCATCTCTGTCGTCCAAGGTCTGGTTCGTCACGGGAGCGTCGTCGGGGTTGGGACGCGCGCTCGTCGAGGAGGTGCTGCGTCGCGGAGACCGTGTGGTCGCCACCGCGCGACGGCCCCAGGTCCTCGCGGAGCTCGTGGGGCGTGCCGATGGGCGTCTGAAACTCATCGAACTGGACGTGACGCGTCCCGAGCAGGTGCGTGAGGCTGTCGCGGCGGCCCTCTCGCACTTCGGGCAGCTCGACGTCCTGGTCAACAACGCGGGCTTCAGCATCCTGGGCGCGGTCGAGGAGACAGACGAAGAGGCCCTGCGCGCGACGATGGAGGTGATGTTCTTCGCCGCCATCACGACCACGCGCGAGGTCCTGCCCCACATGCGGGCGCGCGGGAGTGGCACCATCGTCCAGGTCTCCAGTGTCGCGGGGCTCTCCACCGCGCCGGGCTTCGGTGCCTACTGCGCGGCGAAGCATGCCCTGGAGGGGCTGTCGGAGAGCCTCGCGCAGGAGGTGAAGCCCCTGGGCATCCGGGTGCTGGTGGTGGAGCCAGGGACCTTCCGGACCTCGCTGTTCGGCTCGGCGTTCCGACACCTGCCTGCCATGGACGCGTATGGCGCGACGGTGGGACAGATTCGCGACTGGGTGAAGCAGATGGACGGCAAGCAGGCCGGGGACCCCGCGAAGGCCGCTCGCACCATCGCCGACGTCGTCGCGCGGCCGAGCGAGGCGCTTCCGTTCCGACTGCCTCTCGGTGGCGACGCTGTCGAACAGATTCGCGCGAAGCTCGCGTTCATCGCGACCGACGTCGACCGGACGGAGGCCATCGCCCGAGCGACAGCGTTCGACGCGAAGCCCTGACTGTCAGGTCCTCTGCGCAGAAGTGGAGGGAGCCCGGACATTGCCCGGGCGAACCGTGGCGGAAGCGGTTACGGTCCACGTCATATGGCTCGTATGCGCGCCGTGGATCAGCCGCTTCGTCGTGATGTCCGCCTGCTGGGGCGACTGTTGGGAGAAGTGCTCGTCGAGCAGGAAGGGCAGGCGCTGTTCGACCTGGAGGAGGAGGTGCGCCGGCTGGCCATCCAGCGGCGGCGAGGCCCGGTGCCGGGGCGACGTGCCTCCGCGGCCGAGCTGGCGGACATCCTGAAACGCCTGCCCCTGGAGCAGGCCGAGCCCGTGCTCCGCGCCTTCTCGGTCTACTTCCAGCTCGTCAACCTGGCCGAGCAGCACCACCGCATCCGCCGCGCCCGGGCCCATGCCGGCGCCGAGTCCCCCAGTCCCCAGCGCGGCTCGCTGGAGGCGACGCTGTTGTCGCTCAAGGACGCGGGCATCCCCGCGTCACGCGTGCGCGAGGCGCTTCGACAGATGCAGGTGACGCTGACGCTCACCGCGCATCCCACGCAGGCCGTGCGCCGCACGCTGCTGGAGAAGCTCTACCGGATGGCGGGGCTGCTGGAGGAGAGGGACCGTTGTGAGCTCACCCCTCGGGAGAGCGCCGACAACGTCGAGTCCCTCCGGGAAGAGATCACCACGCTGTGGCAGACGGACGAGCTGCGCCGCGAGCGGCCCACCGTGGGCGACGAGGTGAAGAACATCCTCTGGTACGTGGAGGAGGTGCTCGCCGAGCAGCTCTCGGAGCTGCCCGAGGTGCTGGAGTGGGCCTTCGAGCGCGCCTATGGCGAGCCGCTGGGGCACGTGGACACGCCGGTGCGCGTCCACTCGTGGGTGGGCGGGGACATGGATGGCAACCCGCTCGTCACGCCCGAGGTCTTCGGCGACACGCTGCGCGCGCACCGCGCTCGCGGGCTGCGTCTCTTGATTCAGGGACTGGAGCGCCTGGGTGGAATGCTCTCTCAGTCGGACCGGCACGCGACGCCGTCGCAGGAGCTGCTCGCCTCGCTGGCGCGTGATGCGGCGCAGCTCCCCGAGGCCGAGCAGCGCCTGGGGCCTCGCACCGTGGGCGAGCCCTGGCGTCGCAAGCTGCGCTTCATGGAGGAGCGGCTGAATCAGGCCCTGCGCCACGTGCTGGCCCAGCGCACCGGCGACCCGGGGGCGATGCCCGAGAGCGCGTACCGGACGCCGGAGGCCCTGCTGGCCGACCTGGACCTGCTGGCGCGCTCGCTCACGGAGGCGAAGGCCGGCAACGCGGGGCTTCGTCAGGTGCGCCGCATGCGCGAGCGGGTGTGCGCGCTGGGCCTGGCGCTGGCCGAGCTGGAGGCGCGTGTGCCGGCCGAGGACGCGGTGAGCGCGGCGGCCTCGCTGGAGGCGGGTGGGCCCGCGCCGTCGGAAGGTGGAAAGCGCCTGCTCGCGGTGCTGGAGAAGCTGCGCGAGGCCCAGTCCGAGGCGGGTGAGCCCGCCTGCCGCACCCTCATCCTCAGCATGGCCAGCACCGCCGAGGACGTGCTCGCGGCCTTCCGCTGCATCAAGCACGCGGGCCTGTGGGACGCCGCGCGCGGCTGCGCCACCGTGGACGTGGTGCCCCTGTTCGAGCAGCTCGGCGCGCTGGACTCCGGGCCGGACGTGCTGCGCACGCTCTTCGCGCATCCCGAGTACCGAAAGCACGTCGATGCACGCGGCGCGCAGGAGGTCATGGTCGGCTACAGCGACTCCGGCAAGGAGGTGGGGTTGCTGGCCGCCAGCGCCGCGCTCTACCGCGCGCAGGTGGCGCTCACCGAGGCGGCGCGCGAGGCGGGCGTCCCGCTGCGGCTGTTCCATGGGCGCGGTGAGTCGGTGGCTCGCGGAGGAGGCCCGGCGCAGGAGGCCATCCTCGCGCTGCCCCCAGGCGCGGTGGCCGGTGGCTACAAGGCCACGGAGCAGGGCGAGGCGCTGGACCACAAGTACGCGCGCCCCGAGCTGGCTCGCCGCACGCTGGAGCTCATCGTCGGTGGGGTGCTGCCGCACCTGCTGGATGCGCAGCCGCGCCCGTCGCCCGAGGACGAGAAGGAGTTCCGCGCCGCGTTCGACACGCTGGCCGAGACGGGCCGCAAGGCGTACCGCGCCCTGGTGTGGGAAGACCCCCGGTTCCTGGAGCTCTTCACCACCGCGACGCCGGTGGAGGAGATCTCCGCGCTGCCCATCGGCTCGCGCCCCAGCAAGCGCAAGGCGGGAGGCCTGGAGTCGCTGCGCGCGATTCCGTGGGTGTTCGCCTGGACGCAGAATCGGGCCATCATCCCGGGCTGGTACGGCGTGGGCTCCGCGCTGGAGGCGTTCGCGAAGGAGCCCGGCGGGCCCGCGCTGCTCAAGCGCATGTACCGCCAGTGGCCCTTCTTCAAGGCCGTCATCGACAACGTCACCATGGTGCTGGCCAAGTCGGACATGGCCATCGCGGGTCGCTACGCGGCGCTCGCTCCCGCTTCCACGCGCCCGCTGTGGCGACTGATTCAACAGGAGCACCGGCGCACGCGTCGGCAGGTGAAGCGGCTGACGGGGGAGGCCCGGTTGCTGGACCACAACCCCCAGCTCCAGCGCGCCATCTCCCTGCGCAACCCGTACGTGGACCCGATGTCCTTCCTCCAGGTGGAGCTGATGCGCCGCAAGCGAGAGGGCGCCAGTGACTGCGACAGGCCCCTGTTGCTGTCGCTCAACGGAATCGCTGCCGGCATGCGCAACACGGGGTAGGGCGTCTTTCATCGAGGAGGCGACGGATGGCCAGAGACACATTCACGGTGGAGGACGTCAACCCGAAGCACGGCTTCGCCAGGCTGCGTCCGGACTCGGGCGAGGGGCTCTTCAACGCACCCCTCTATCCAGAGCCGGAGTCCGGCGCGCCGCCATTCCAGCTCCGCGCGGGAGACCGGGTGACGGGCCAGCGGCGGGGGCAGTCCGTGGCGGACGTGGCCTGGGTGTCACGCGCGGAGCCTCCGTATGAGCTGGTGGAGCGCATGGGAGAGCTGCTCGCGAAGCTGGAGCCCTGGGAACTCAAGGTTCCCGCCACGGCGATGGAGCTGGCGGAGCACCACTGGCGCGACAGCCGCGAGGACCCGCTGCGCCGGGAGCTGTTGTCCCAGCTGCCGACGTTCTTCGACTGGGAGCTGTCCCATCCCTTCAAGGACGCCGCGCTGCTGGAGCGACTGGAGGCGGCGATGCAGCCCTACCTCCCGGGCTTCGCCGTGAAGCCGCTGCAGGGGCGCAACGCCTTCGTCCTGGACCCGGGGGGCGTGGAGGTCGAGGTCGGCGAGGGGGACTGGGACGCGCCCGCGACGACATTCTCTCCGTTGCTGCTGCGCGTGAATGCGCTGCTGGAGTCCGCGGGCGCGCCGGTGCGCTGGGTGCCCGCGGAGAACGACTGGGTGCTGGCTCCGCCGGGGCTGGCGGAGCTGCTCGTGCTGCACGGCGTGCTCGGTCCTCGCTGAGCCGCCGCCACACCGATGCGGCGCGCGCGGCTACATCTGGCCGCGCTCGCGCAGGGTGCGCACCACCTCGGCCGCCATCACCTTGTGGCCCTCGGTGCTCGGGTGGATGCCGTCCACGCCCAGCCCTTCCAGGTAGAGGTGCACGTTGCCCGTGCGCCGCATCACCGACTCCAGGTCGATGACCTCCGCGCCCGTGCCTCCGGCGCGCAGCCACGCGTTGAAGCTGAGCCGCTGCGACTTCACGTACTCATAGGCGCCGTAGTTCGTCTTCTCCTTCGGCAAGAGCGTGCTCACCCAGACGTGGCAGAACGGCTCCAGCCGCTGCACCAGCAGCAGCATCCGCGTCTCCATCTGCTCCTCCGCGCCCGCGTCGCCCAAGTCATTGGTGCCCAGGAGGACGAGGCAGTCGGTGATGCCCTTCACCGAGAGCACCTCGTCGTCGAGCATCATCAGCGCGTCGTAGAAGCCCTGGCCGCTGACGCCCGCGTTGACCACGGGCACGCCGAGCTGCGCCTCCACCAGCGCGGGCCACGCGTTGCGCGAGTCGTTGCGCAGGTCGACGTAGCCCTCGGTGATGCTGTCGCCCATGGCCAGGAACGCCCGGCCGGTGGGCCCTTCCACTTCCACCGTCGCCACGCCCACGGAGCGCTCGAAGGTGTCGCCCCCGAGCGCAGTCAGCGCCTGGGAGTGGGTGCCGACCCGAGCGAAGCTGCCAGGGAACGCGTTGATGGCGCTGGCCGCCAGCGCGCCTCGCACCTCGAAGGTGATGGCCAGGTCGTCCCGGAACGTCACCGGAAAGGCCACCGGGTCCGACGTCACCAGGGTGCGAGCCCCCGCGGTGAAGCCCGGCTTGCCCTCGAAGTTCAAGGGCACGGGCGTGGACAGGAGCGAGCCGTCCGCGCCCGCACGGGCCACGGTGGCGCGCTGGAGCGTGAGCGCTCCATCACCGGAGCGGAACGTCACCTGTATCCGGTCGCCGGTGCGCGCCACCGGCACTCGCATCCGGAACGTGGTGACGCTGCTCACGCTATAGGACCAGCGCAGCGCCTGGTGGAAGCCGGGCTGGAAGCCGATGGCCGGCAGCGGCGACGGTGGAGGCGTCGTCCGCACCTGGCCTTCGTCGTTCAGCACGAGCGCGGGCGCCACGTCGACCGACGCGTCCGGCGCGCTCGAGGTTTCACTCTGCTCTTCTTGAGAGGGCTCTTCCCATACGGGGTCATCGGCGTTGCTGGGAGCGCATGCCCACTGCGCACTCCCCACACACACCAGGACCCCGAGCCACGTTCGCCACATTCGCATCGTCGCTCCCTCCCGAGGACGCACGATGCTCACCGCGCATTCCCGCGACGACCACCCAACACACGCGCAAGTCCCGAGTCGCGCGGCGCACGCCCCCCTGGTCTCCGGGCGAGACGGAGCGACGGATTTCCTTCGCGTGCGCGCTCACGGCCCTTGCACGGCCGCGAGACAGCCCGGTGGGGCGACGGAGTTACCCAGCGTGGGCACCGCGGTTCATGGGATGCAGGCGCCCACCCCCGGATTGTCATTCAGTGGACGACACGTCCCGACGGAACATGCGGGTGAGCCCGAGGGCCGGCACAGGGGCCGGCAGTTGAGCCCTCGCCCCGTATTCACGCAGGCGCTGCCAGGCGCGCACTGGTTGCTGAAGTCGCACGCTTCACCCGTGCCGCGCGTGCCGCTGCCCGCGCACACGGGGCCGGACGCGGACGGATAGCAGCTCAGCGGCGCGGTGCAGCCCTGCGCGAAGGGGTCACACGCCTGCGAGCGCGGCCCGCAGAGCAGCGGCAGCTCCGACGTGCCCGCAAGCCGCAGCACCGTGTTGCACTCGCCCGCGTCCCCACACTGCGTCGTCGCGTGGCACAGCCGGCGACAGAAGAAGCTCGTGCCGCCATCGTCCTGCCGCTCGTCCTTGCAGAACAGGCCCGCCGCGCACGTGTCGTATTCGACGCCGCCGTCCGAGGCCGCCAGCGTGCAGCGCGCGCCCTCCACGCCCGTGCCCGCCTCCACGCACCGCCGCTCCGTCGTCGCTCCCACGCCCGCGTAGGTGCAGCGCTGCCCCTGCGCGCAGTTCTGCTGCACGACGTCGCACGCCGCCGCGAAGCACCGGCTGCCCGTCCTGCCGCCGCCCAGGTCCGCGAAGTGGCAGCTTTGGCCTGTTCCGCAGCCTTCCTGCCTTGCGACGTTGCACGCGAAGTCGGGGTTCGTCCCGCCATCTCCCGTCGGTCCACCGCCACCGTCCGGGTCTCCCGGCACCCCGGAGTCGCCATTGTTCGGACCGGGTTTGTTGTCGTCACTGCACCCGGGCACCCAGAGCGCCAGGAAGAGGGTCCCCGTCAACATCGCGAGCCACGCGCGCATCCATGCTCCCCAATCGAAGTCAGCGGGGACTTAGCTGATGGACTTCATTCTGGGGGACCCTCTTGAATCGTGCCTGGAAAGCAGCGGACACTTGCCGGATGACCGATGCCCAAGGGGTGGCTCGGCGCGTCAGAATCCCTGAGGTTGGGATGGCAGCGGGTCGCCAGCAGTGGCCAGGGGGTAGCGGGTGCACATGACTAGCAAGGTGGCGGAAGCAGAGATGGCACCAGGGGATCCTTCCGCGTACGCGAACCGGCGTGCCGACGAGCGCGTGGCGGCGAAGTTCGCCGTTCGTTTCGAACACACGGCGGATGCCGCGCGAGCGCTGCGCGTGTTCTCCATCAACGTGTCAGCGGGCGGCCTGTGCCTGCGCACGCGCAAGGCCTACGACGTAGGCTCGCAGGTGCGTCTGTCCATGGACATCGCGGGCGAGGAGTTCCACCTCAATGGCATCATCGCGTGGGTGCGCGATGAGGAGGAGGCCATTGGCGTGCGCTTCACGGACGTGAATGACGAGGACCGCGCGCGGCTCCACCGGGTGGTGGAGAGCTTCAAGCGCTGACGTCCGGTGGAGGCGAGACGGGGCTGGCCCTAGCGGCCGCCCTCCGTCTCCGCATGGCGGAACACGCCCGCGTCGATCTCGGAGAAGCCGCACGCCGTATAGAAGTTGCGCGCCTCCGGAGTGATTGTCATCGGCGAGACGAGCTGGAGCTGACGGGCGCTGAGCACCTTGCAGCGCTCCAGAATCTGTTTGATGAGCGCGCGGCCCACCCCTCGCCGGCGCCAGGTCTCCGTCACCACCAGCTCGTCGATGGTGGCCACGCGCCCGCGCAGCCGCAGCTGCGGCCGGTGGGAGAACGACAGCATGCCCACGGGTTTGTCCTGCGGGTCTCCCGCGACGAAGATTTCAATCTCCGGATGGCTGACCACCCAGTGCACGGTCTGCTGGTCCGTGCCCTGTGGATAACCCAGCTCGCGAAGCAGCAAGGCCATGGCCTCGGCGTCGCCCCGACGGGCGCGGCGAATGCGAAAGGCGGGAGCATCTGCACCCGCGGGGGTGGCGGTCCGGACGATTGGCTGTGACAAGGCAGTTGGGAGTCTAACGAAAGGGCCGCCGCTCCTCCAAAGAGGAACGGCGGCCCGGAACTTTCCGTGGTGCGGGAACGTCAGCGTACTTGTGGGTGCGACGCTTACGGCTGCTCGCCAGCGAGTGAGCGCAGGGCGTCGGTGATGTCGTTCTGCTGGGGCACGGAGGCCATCTCCAGCGTGTCGGCCAGGCCGATGCCGGGGATGAACTTGCCGGCCACGAGGCGGGGCGGCGCGAGCAGCGAGTAGAAGAGCTCCTCCACCGTGCGGCGCAGCAGGTGCTCACCGAAGTTCGTCACCTCGGTGTCCTCGTTGACGAACAGGACGCGGCCCGTCTTCTGGACGGAGGTCTTGATCATCTCCCAGTCGTAGGGCCACAGCGAGCGCAGGTCGATGACCTCCACGCTGATGCCCTCGTCGGCGAGCGTCTGCGCGGCGCGCGAGCACAGGGGCAGGGTGCGCCCGTAGCTGACGACGGTGAGCTGCGTGCCCTCGCGCAGGAGCTTGCCCTTGCCGATGGGGATGGCGAAGGCCTCCAGCTCCGCGGGCCACTGCGGCTTCCACTGCGAGCGGTCACCCAACGGCGCGTCGATCATCTTCGACAGCGCGCGGTCATCGTCCGGCTCGCCGGGGATGCGCTCGTCGCCCTTCACGCGCAACAGCGCCTTGGGCTCCAGGAACATGACGGGGTTCTGTTCCTTGCACGCGGAGATGAGCAGCCCGTACGCGTCCAGCGGCGTGGAGGGCATGACCACCTTCCAGCCGGGGATGTGGGTCATCGTCGCGTCGAACGAGTGCGAGTGGTAGATGGACCCGCGGATGCCGCTGCCCACCGGCGTGCGCACCACCATGGGCAGGTTCCAGTCGCCGTTGCTCGCCCAGCAGGTGTTGCCCGCCAGCTTGAGCAGGTCGATGGTGTTGTAGACGTAGTCGCAGAACTGAATCTCCGCGACGGGCCTGCCACCCCCCAGGGCGATTCCCATGGCCGCGCCGATGATGCCGCGCTCGTCCAGGGGCGAGTTCCACGCCGTCTTCAAGCCCTGCGTGCAGGTGAAGACGCCGCCGAGCGGAGCGCCGACGTCCTCTCCGAAGATGTCCGTCACACCGAGGTTCTCCTCGGCGTAGTGGAGGGCCATGCGAATGGCCTGCGCCATGTTGGCCATGGTTACTTGTCCTCCGCGAAGATGTGCTTCCAGATGGTCTCGGGGGCGGGCAGCGGCTCGTCCCGGGCGATGCGGGCGGCGGCGGCCATGTCCTCGGTGTAGCGGTTGCGCAGTTCGTCCATCTGCTGGCGCGTCAGGACTCCGTCCGCCTCCAGCCGGGTCTCGAACTGCTTGAGGCAGTCGAGCTCCTCGGACACGTAGTTGGCGCCGGACGCGGACGAGTGCCCGTACAGGCGCGACACGTTGGCCTCCAGGAGGAACGGCTTGCGCTCGGTGCGCACGTACTCCATCGCCTCCTTCAGCTCCGTGTACGCCTCCACCGGGTCATTGCCGTTGATGGTCTTCGAGCGGATGTTGAACGCCTTGCCGCGCTCGCTCACGCGCGTCTCGCCGTGCTGGCCCTCCGCCGAGGTGGAGATGCCCCACTTGTTGTTGGTGACGATGATGAGCACCGGCAACGGGTTGGCGGGGCGGCTGCTCCAGATGAGGCAGGTGGCGAAATCACCCTCGGCCGTGCCGGCGTCGCCGCCGGTGACGATGGTGATGCCGTCACCGCCCACGCGCTTCTGCATCATGGCCGTACCCGGTGCGATGGAGTACTGGACCTCGATGGGGGAGCTGACGGGGGCGACGTTGTACTTTCGCAGCGAGAAGTGGCCCGCGAAGTTGCGGCCGCCGGAGTACGGGTCCGACGCGGTGTTCTTCATCTGCCGCAGCGCGCCGATGGGCTCCTCGCCCAGCGCGAGCAGCGTGCCGGACTGGCGGTAGTGGGCGTGGAGATAGTCGTACTCGGGGCCCTGGCCCTTCTTCATCAGCAGGCCGAGCGGGACGTTGAACGCCTCCTCGCCCGGGCCGCCAATCCAGAAGTAGCCGTGGCCCTGCTTGTACATCTGGATGAGGCGCTCCTCGAGGACGCGCGTTTTGACCATGAGGTCGTGGATACGGACCAGCAGCTCCCTGTCGAGCGGGAGCGGCGCGGACGATTCTTTGATGAGTCGGGGTCTAGACACGCGCGGGCATCCTCTGGCTGGAGGGGACGCCCCTATAACCCGGATGCGCCCCCTTTTCTCAAGCGCGCAGATGACCTCCTGGCGGCCCCCCACTCAAACGGGGCCCGGTGGCGCGGCGCGGCAATCAGCCTTGCTCATCCAACTTAGGAGCGGCGGCGCGTCGCAGCACCGTGACGCGGCCCGTTAGCGCCTCGTCTCCGCCCGCGCGCGCTTCGATGGCACCCAGCGTCTCCTCGGACAGGTGCGCGGACCGGGGACTGGTGAGCAGCGCGCTCAGCTCCGCTGTACGGCCCGTCTCCAGGAGCGCCAGGACGAGCGTGTGTCCGACGCGGGGGGAGGGCGCCCGGGAGAAGGCCTCCTGGAGGGGCTTCACCGCCAGCCCCGCGAGGCCGCTGTCCAGCAGGAGCTGGCCCACCGCGGCCGGGTCGTGAGGGGTCTCGGGCTCCTCCACCGTGTCCGCGGGCGCGCGTCGGGCGAGGACGGGGGCCACCGCCTCGGTGGTCGCGGTCTCGGTGAGGGGTGCGGCGGGCGGAGGAGGGCCCCGGCCCAGCAACTCGTCGAGAGTGACGGCGCCCGCCACGGAGGCGCGCCGCGCGGCACTCCTCCGAGGGGGCGCGGCGGGCTTGAAGGGGACCTCCCGGGGGAGCTGTCGCAGTTGCTCCAGGTTCATCACCCCGAACGTCAGCGCCATCAGCCCGACCCAGACGGTGCGCCCCCAGATGGCGAGCCCCACCAGGGCCACCGCCGTGACGATGCCGATGACGTGCAGGGCTCGCTCATACCGGTAGCCCTTGCGTGCTCGCACGAGCGACGCGAGCAGGTGGCCTCCATCCAGCGGCTGCACGGGCAGCAGGTTGAACAGCCCCCAGCCGATGTTCACCCAGAGGAGCTGGCGCACCGCCACGCCCACCAGCCCTCCCTGCTCGCCCAGCGGCGTGAGGGCCGAGGCGCCCCACACCAGCCCGCCCAACAGGAAGCCGACCCCGGGGCCGGCGAAGCTCACCCACGCGGACTGACGGTGCGTGAGCCGGTCCGTGCCCTGCGCGGTTCCGCCCATCCCGTGCAGGGAGATGCTCGCGGTGGAGCCGAACCGTCGGTACGCCCACGCGTGGCCCAGTTCATGGAGGAGCACCGAGGCGAACACCACCATGACCCACAGCGCCAGGCTCCCCAGCTCGGAGGCGGAGGTCCAGCCTGTCGCCAGGGCCGTGAGGAAGAAGAGCGGATGGACGCGGACGGGAAACCCATCCACGTGGAAGTGGGGCCTCATGGGCTGGGATGCTAACGGACGCCCCGCGTGGACGCGCGGTGAAGGCCCGGGTCCGCGTCTCACCGGAGGTGAAGTGTCCGGCGGGCCAACACGCGCCCCACCTCGCGGGAGGTCCGCATGCCGGGACGGGTCGTGACGTGGTGTGGGGGGCAAGGTCTCGCGAAGCAGGAGAAGTGCGCTAGAGTCGCCCCTCTTTCCCGCTCCCCGCCGCGCGTTGGCGTGGCCTTCCGGGTGTGTCCTTGTCCAGCACGAACACGCGTCTGAACCCCACACCCGAGCCCGGCACCTCCCCGGGCACGTCCCCCGGTGGCACGTCGCCACAGGTCGAGCGGACGGGCTCCCGGGAAATCACAGGCACCCGCGAGTCCACCGCCACGCGGCTGACCTCCAACGTCGGGTTGCCCCACGTCGAGGCGACGGGCACGCTCATCGCTCCACTGGAGGCCGGCGAGCTGCCCAACGTGGCGGCCATCCGCGGCCTCCGGTTGGACCAGATCCTCCTGCTCACGACGACCGCGCTGGTGGTGGTCATCGTGGGCCTGGTCGCGGCGCTGTCCGTCGCGTCGACGCAGTCCCAGTTCGAGGAGACCGCCCGCCGCTCCACCGAGCGCATCCAGGAGCAGGCCCGCGAATTGGGGCGGACGGTGGGCCAGACGGTGGCGCTCACCTCCGTCACCAACCTGCGAGACAACAACTACGCCTTCCTGGAAGGCGTGGCCGGCTCCATCGTCTCCACCAACCCCAACATCCTCCGCGTCCAGATTCTCGACCCGGAGGGCCTGGTGATGGCGGACAGCGAGCCGAAGGCCGCGGAAGCCCCCACCGAGGCTGATGCGCCCGAGGCCGCCCCCAGCGGACGCGCCGCCGAGCAGCGGCTGGTGCAGGCGTTCTACCGGAACCAGGCCGTGTACGAGATTCAGGAGCCCATCGACTACGGCTCCACCAGCGGCAAGGGGCTGGTGGTCATCAGCTACTCGCTGCGCGCCCTCCAGGAGCAGCTCGAGGTCCTCGAGCGCGACAAGCGCGTCACCGTGAGGGCCAACACCGTGCGCATGCTCGCCCTGGGGCTGGGCTTCGTGGTGCTGGCGGGCGTGGTCGCCGCGTTCCAGAGCCGAAGAATCACCCGGCCATTGGGTATGCTCACCCACAAGGTGATGCAACTGGCCGCCGGAGATTTGGGCGCGCGCACCCAGGTGGCCAGCGGCGCCGGCCGCGAGGTGAAGACGCTGGGCGTGGTGTTCAACCACATGGCCGAGCGCATCAAGGTGCTGCTCGACGACGTGCGTGCCAAGGCCCAGCTCGAGCGCGAGGTGTCGCTGGCGCGCACCGTCCAGGAGACGCTCTTGCCAGGCCGTGACGCCGTGCAGGTGGGGCCGCTGCGCATCGCCGGCCTCGTCGTCACCGCCGACGCGTGTGGTGGCGACTGGTGGTTCCGCGCGGTGCTGGACGAGCAGCGGGTGGTCATCGGCATCGGCGACGTGACGGGCCACGGCCTGTCCACCTCGCTGGTGGCCACGAGCGCCACCAGCGGCTTCGCCTCCGCGATGACGCTGCGCGAGCCCACCGAGGTCAACGCGCAGATGCTCATCACCGCGCTGAACGTGACGCTGGCCAACGTGGGCCGCGGCGAGCATCAGATGTCCAGCGCCCTGGCCGTCATCGACGTGTCCAACGGCCTGGTGGACTATGCGGCGGGCGCGCATCCCAGCCCGCTCGTCTTCAACAAGCACAGCGGGCAGGTGGCCTCGCTGCCCGCGCGCGGGCCCCTGCTCGGCGCGTCCGTGACGTCGCAGTTCACGTCCCGCCAGGCTCAGCTCAGCCCGGGGGACATCATCGTCTGGTACACCGACGGCATCACCGAGGCACGGGATGGGACGGGGCGCATGTACGGCACCCAGCGTCTGGCCGCGGCGGTGCAGGCCCACGCCAATCTGTCCGCGGAGGCGCTGCGTGACGCGCTGCTCGCGGACGCCCGCGCGTACAGCGCGGGCCAGCCCCAGCGCGATGACATCACCGTCGTCGTGGCCGAGTACAGCCCCGCCTGACCCTGGACGACACCCGCATGCGCCGCACACCCCACACCCCCATGCGACGCCTCGTCCCGGCGCTCGCCCTGCTGGCCTCGCTGGCCAGCCCTCCCGCCCTGGCGCAGTACCGCCCTCCACCCATGTCCGAGTCGCAGCGGCTGGTGAAGGAGGGCGAGACGGCCCAGGTGTCCGCCAGCGCCGCGAGCGCCTCCGGTGACAAGAAGGAAGCGGAGGAGAAGTACCGCAAGGCGCTGGCCCTCTTCGAGCAGGCCCTGGCCGCCGAGCCGGGCTCCGTCGCCGCCGCCGCGGGCGTGGGCTCCGCCGCCAACGCGCTCCAGGACTGGGCGCGCACCGTGGACAAGCTCAAGCCCGTGCAGGCGGCAAACCCGTCCGAGCTGTCGCTCTCGTACCCGCTGGGCGTGGCCCTCTTCAAGCTGCGCCGCTTCCCGGAGGGCGTGCCGCTGCTGGAGCAGGTGGCTGGCGCGGACCAGGCCGAGCACCTCATCGTCCACTACTACCTGGCCAGCTACTACCTCTTCGCCCAGCAGGGCGACGCGGCGGTGACGCGGTTGCAGAAGTATCTGGCCATGCGTCCCGCGAAGCTCTCCACCAACGACTTCCAGGTCCACGAGCTGCTGGGCCGCGCCCATGTGCTGCGCCGCGACGCGGTGGCCGCGCGCGCGTCCTTCACCCAGGCGCAGGCGGGCCGGCCGGAGTCGGCCACGGTGCAACTGGGGCTCGCCAACGTGCTGGAGCTGGAGGGAAAGCCCGGCGAGGCGCGGACGCTGCTCGAGGGCGTCACCACGCGCTTCCCGCAGGCGGCCGAGCCGAAGGAGAAGCTGGCCCGGCTGTACCTCGCCTCGGCCGAGCTGCCCCGCGCGGAGGCGCAGGCGGTGGCCATGGTGAAGGTGGGCGCGACGCCCGCAGCGTACCTGCTGCTGGGCGACGTGCGGCTCGCGCAGAAGCAGGCCCCCGCCGCCGAGGAGGCCTACCGCAAGGTGCTGGAGCTTCAGCCCGGCCTGGTGCTGGGGCAGATGGCGGTGGGCAAGGCGCTCCAGGCGCAGGGACGTCACGAGGAGGCCATCCAGTTCCTGGAGGCCGCGGTGCGCTCGGGCGCCAGCAGCGTGGAGCTGTGGGCGTCGCTCGGCTCCGTCAACCGCCGCGCCGGCCGCTACCAGCGCGCGGTGGAGGTGCACCGGCGCGTCGTGGAGATGGTGCCCCGTCAGGCCCTGGGCTGGATGCTCCTGGGCGCGGACCACTTCGCCACCGGCCAGTGGGACCAGGCCATCGAGGACTACGGCAACGCGCTCCAGGTGGAGCCCGCGCATGCCGGAGCCAAGCAGTGGCTGGCCCGCGCGCTCGCGCACCGTGCCCGCGACAGGGGCGGGG
>NZ_JABXEM010000140.1:0-28662 GCF_013372595.1 Myxococcus sp. AM011 | reverse complement strand
GCGCAATACCCCCCTCCTGGGTGCCCTCGCCGCCGGCCACTTCCCCCTCGCCGAGGCCGTCGCCGCCACTTCCAGCACCCAGTGGCAACAGGGTGCCGAGTACGAGGCCGAGTTCCTCTGGGCCTTCACCCTCCAGCTCCTCGGACGCACCCCACCCGCCTCGCCCGTCGCCCTGGAGCGTGTGCTCGTTCCCCTGGAGAAGGTGGGCAAGGAGCCCTACTCCAGCCGCGTCGCCGTCGCTCGGGCCCTGGCCTCCTCGGATCGGACCGCCTTCTCCGAGGCCTTCTCCACCGCGTGCCTCGAACATGGCCTCAACATCGAGAAGCGCGCTCGCTCGCTGTCGACGCCCGTGACGTCCTTCGCGCCACATCGGTTCATCTGGCTGGAAGGACTCGCCTTGCTGAGGCTGGCCGAGCGCGCCGGCATCGCTCCCGAGGACACCAGCTTCCGTTACTGCCCTCCCCTCGCCCGCGTGCCCATGACCGTGACGTACACGGGCGACTGGGCCCTTCAGACGACTCCGGCGGAGTAGCCAGCGTCATCTTGGGCGATGGGCTGCTCGGAGATGCGCCGCCGCACCCTCGGACGTCACCCCGAGCCCACGTGGTGACCGGAAACGAGCCCCGCTGTGTCCTCGGTCACCCCGGGCCCTCGTGGTGACGGGAAACGCGCTCTGCCGCGCCCTCGGACGTCACCCCGTCCCGACGGGTTGCCCGGGAGCGAGCTTTTCCGCGCCATCACACGTCACCTGGATGGAGCGCAGCTCCGTCGGCTCGCGCTGCAAGGTGAACGTGCCTCGCCACACGAGGAACAGCTTCATCGCATCCGTGTCGATGACGACCGTGTCCAGCTTCAGCTCCAGGTCCGCGTCGTCCAGGCCCCGTGCTCGCGGTGCCAGCACCCGTGGCGGCGTCAGCGCGGGCAGCTTGAAGCCCATCACCCCACCCGGCGTCACGTGGCCGAGCAACACGGACTCACCACCCCGCAGGTACTCCGTGACGAGCTGGTCCTTGGGCGCCCCATTCAGGAAGCGCCGGTCGAAGTCCTTCGGCAACAGCGGGCTGCGCGACTTGCGCCACGCGTCGTCGTACGTCCCCGCATAGGACGCGCGCGGTTGCCAGTGCGGCTCGATGAAGCCGAACCCCATGGGCGTCGGGCACTGGCCCCACGTCTTCAACAACTCACCGGGCGACTCCAGATTCGGCAGCCGCAGCCCTTCCTCGAATCGACTCCCCCTGGCTCGGAAGCCCGTGCCCAGCGGGTTGCGAGGCTCGAACGTGTGCTTCGCGGCGTCCTGCGCGCTCTTGTCCCAGCCTCCGAAGGACCGCTCGTAGCGCAGGGGGATGCGCTCGAAGGCCAGCGGCTGGGTGATGCCGATACCCCCCAGGCTCTTGAACCACGTCCGGTCCCCCACCACGCGCACCTGCTTGTGGATGGGCCCGACATGCAGCTCCGCGAGCAGCTCGCGCGTCCCCACCTTGGGCGCGTGCGCGTGTCCCAGCAGCACCACGTCCGTGCCGACCTTGGTGAACGCGCCCTCGGGCTCCAGGCGCAGGCTGGACGTCTCTTCTCCGTCCCAGCGCTCACCCGCCACCATCAGGGGCGCCTGCTCCTCCGCGAGCACCGGCGCGCCGCGAGGCTTCAAGTCGAACGTGGCCTTCACCACGGGCACGAAGAGGGGACGCAGCACCTCATCGGTGAGGAACAGGGGCTCGAAGATGAAGGGGGTGCGGTTCTCGGTGGACGGGTGCCCCATGTTTCATCTCTATCAGTCCCCGTGAGCGCGTGACAGGACGGCAGGGCCACCCGAGTGGACGCGTGTGCGACGCGGATGCAAGCTTGCTGGAATCCCCCGTGACACCCTCCCACCTCCAGCCCGGCCCGGACGAGACTGTCGACTCCATCGGCACGGCGGGCGTGCGCGTGTTTCAGCGACGCAATGGCTACCGGTTCACGCTGGATGCCGTGCTGCTCGCGCACTTCGCGGCCACCGAGTCCACCAGGGGCCCGGCGAGTCCCGTCCTCGAACTGGGCGCGGGCAGCGGTGTGGTGTCATTGCTCCTGGTGAAGCAGTTCGGCCTTGGGCCCGTGGATGCGCTCGAACTCCAGCCCGCTGTGTTTGCCCGGCTTGCTCGCGCCGTGGCGCTCAATGACTGTGAGGCCCGGGTGCGGCCGGTGCTCGGAGACCTGTGTCGCATCCGGGGGTTCGTCACCGGTGGCGCCTATGGCCATGTCGTGTCGAACCCTCCGTTCCGTGTCGCCGATGCGGGAGTGCGCAGCCCGGATGACGAGCGCGCCATCTCCAAGTCGGAGGTGGCCTGTGATGCCCAGGCCGTCATCACGGCGGCGCGCTACGCGCTCGCTCCCGGGGGACTGGTGAGCCTGGTGTATCCCGCGGCGCGCGCGGCGGAGGTGCTGGGGTGGCTGGCCCAGGCGAAGCTGCATCCTCGCGTCCTGCGCTTCGTGCACTCGCGCGTGGATGCTCCCGCGACACGGTTTCTCGTGCAGGCCGTGCGTGACAGGGACAGGGGCCTCACCGTGCGCCCGCCGCTCGTCGTCCATGGCGAGGGGCCCGGAGGCTACTCGCCCGAGGTCGCCGCGTTGATGGATCCACCCCTCGCTGAGCAGGCCCTGCCTCCGAGCGAGAGCGACTGAGCGGCTACGCGCCCGAGGTTGTCGCACTGATGGACCTGCTCCACGCGGAGCAGTCACTGCTTCCGAGCGGGAGCGACTGAGGGGCTATTCGCCTGAGGTCGACGCGCTGATGGACCCGCCCCTCACGGAGCAGGCCCTGTCTTCGGGCGAGAGCGACTGAGCGGCTCCGCGCCCCAGGTCGCCACGCTGATGGATCCGCCCCTCACGGAGCAGGCTCTGCCCCCGAGCGAGAGCGACTGAGCGGCTATTCAGCGCCCAGGGGCCTGGTGTTCGTCACCTGGAGGCCGCCGCCCTCTGACGCAGTGATGAACACCTCGCTGCGCGAGGGCACGTCGAGTGTCACGCGACGCTGTTGCTTGCCCAGGGTGAACGTCACCGCCAGCTCGCGCCGTCCTGGCTTCACGTCCTGGATGAGTCCACCCGAGCCTCCTGCCTCACCCTTGCGTGCACCGTCCAGCGTCACCTCGCAGGACTTGAGACAGCGGACATGCAGGCGCGATGTGTCCGCGAGTCCCGCCTGCTCACGCGCCTCCTTGATGTCCGCGAGTGCTCGGTGCTTCGTGAGGATGACGCGGCCCTTCGAGTCACCCTGATACGTGGCCTCCGTTCCCGCGGGCACGTCGACATAGCTGGCGAAGAGCTTCCGGTTGAGCAGGTCCGCCGTGCCCTCCACGCGGCGCTTGCCGGGCTCCACGTCTCGGAACTCCCAGGTCCGTTCATCTCGACGCGTTCCCCTGCGCTCGTCGAGCATCACCGTGCAGGCCTCCAGGCAGCTCACGAGGGCCACGCTCTTCGCGGTGGACGGTGGCGGTGGGGGAGGGCTCGGGGTCTTCTCGGTGCCTCCAGGTGCGACTCGCGCGGTTCCCTCCACCCACTCGGGGGTGCCGGGGGAGGTGGTGCTCTCCTTGCGCACGACGATGCGCTGGTTGCTCACGAGGTAGACGGTCGCCAGGGCCGTGTCGGGGATGTCCGCGAAGCCGCTCACCAGGGGACGACCGAGCACTCCCGTGGCCTCCACTCGACGGGCTCCCGGGGTGATGCCCTGGAACTCCCAGAGGGCTTCGTTGACTCGACGCCCTCGCTTTCCGTCGAAGACCACCGTGCACGTCTCCGTACAGCGCACGCTGACGGTGACGCCTTCTTGCGCGAAGGCCGGGGCGGACAGCGACAACGCCAGGGACAGGAACACGTCGCGGAGGGCCATGGGCGGACCAGTCTGGCGCCCGCCGTGCTCCGGGTCGAGCCGCCTGGCTCTCCACACGTGAGGCGTCGAGTGGAGCGGCCGTGAGCCCGCCTGTCCACCGAGGGAGGGCGCTGTGGCCGCGCGTGCGACTCATCCGGTCCGTTCCCAACGTACTCAGGTTTCCCGGACGGGCCCATGCATGGCCCCCCAGCAAGGAGAACAGGGCATGAACGTGGTGACGCTGACCGAGCAACCCGACTTCCTCAAGGCGGCGGCCTTGCTGCCTCCGCGACTGTCACTCGGCTCGACGATGGTGGTCCATGGGCTGGCCAAGCTGCGCAAGGAAGGCACCGAGCAGCACGCGGGCTTCTTCGAGCAGCTCGGGTTCAAGCCCGGCCGCCCCTTCGTGCTGGCCACGGGCGTGACGGAGGTCCTCGCGGGCGTGAGCGCCATCCTGGGCTTCGCCACCCGGCCCGCCGCGCTGGCCGTGCTCGTCACCCAGGCCGTCGCCATCGCCAAGGTGCATGGCCCCAAGGGCTTCGACATCACCAAGGGCGGGTACGAGTTCAACGTCGCGTTGTGTGCCATCTCCCTCGGGTTGCTGTTGCGGGGACCGGGGCAGCTGTCGGTGCATGGTGCCTTGGAGGAGCGGGTGAAGCGCAAGGAGCTGCGTCGGTGGAGGCTGCTGCCTCGCCAGCGCCGCCGCTCGCGGCTCCTGGACCTGCTCGGCTAGGGGGCCCGTAGGGGGAGTGGGGGTGCCCGGTGACGCACATGCCAGCGTCGGGGGCAGGTGTGTGTGTCGTCTGCCCGCCTGCCGATGGGGCGGGCACATGGGGGCTGTCCCTGGAGGGCCTGGAGCCTCGTAAGATGCGCGGGCCCATGCTTCCGTCCGTCTTCGTCCTGCTGGCGCTCGCCACCTCGCCGGGTACCTCCCCGGCGCGCGAGCCCGCTCCCGCCAACAAGTTCTCCACAGCGCCCGTCACCGAGAGCGCCGAGCTGCTGTCCTCGGCCGGCTCCCAATCCGTGCGCTCCGCCCTGGGTACGGAGTCCTCGGTCGCGAGCGCCGCGAAGCGCGCGGGGGATGGATCCGCGCTGGCGGTGCTGGGTGCGGATCATCCGAGCGTTGCCTCCGTCATGCTGAGCGCCGGAGAAGGCTCCGTGAAGGCCGTGGTGGGCACCGCTCACTCGAACGTGGCCTCCGCGATGCTGAGCGCGAGTGCTGGTTCCGTGCGCTCCGTCGCGAGCCAGTCCTCGTCGAACGTGGCCTCCTCGATGCTGAGCGCGGGTGCCGGTTCCGTGCGCTCCGCCGTGAGCCAATCTCCGTCCAGCGTGGCCTCCGCCGCGCTTCGCACGGGGACCCAGGCCGTGAGCACCGCGCTGGCCCGTGGCACTCCTGTCGCCACGGTGCAGCCCGCCTTGGCTACGTCATCGAACACCCCGCCTACCGAGCAACCCGCTCCCGCCCAGGGCACCGTCTCCGACCTGGGCAGCGCCGCGGCCCGAGCCGGCGCGGGCGCCCTCCGTGCCGCGGCCTTCGCCCTGGGCTCCGGCGCCACCTTCGTGCCCTCCCCCGAGGAGGCCGAGGCTCGCTACGTCCGAGGCCTCGAAGCCCTCAAGTCGAAGGACACCGCCACCGCCATCACCGAGCTCTCCGCCTGCGTGAAGGCCCTGCCCACCCGCGTGGACTGCCGCTGGGAGCTGGGCTGGGCCTACTCCGTCGAGAACCGTTGGGCCGACTCGCTCACGCAGTGGACCGAGGTCCAGAAGCTCGACCCCGAGCACGCGGACTTGGAGACCGCGCTCGCCCAGGCGCGAGGCCAGGCCGCCCTCCAGGCGAAGCTCTCCCAGTCCACGCAGGCCAGCAACCGTCCTCCTCCTCCCGCCGATGCCAAGGTGCGCATCCGCGCCGTGGGCGACATGATGCTCGGCACCACCATCCCCGAAGACAACCTGCCACCCGATGGCGGCGGTAGCGTGATTGCGGGAGTGCTCCCCCTGATGCAGGACGCGGACGTCACCTTCGCGAACGTCGAGGGCCCCCTCTGCGACAACGGCAAGACGACGAAGTGCCGCTCGTCCAGCAACTGCTACGCGTTCCGCTCGCCCACCGCCTACGGCCAGTTCTTCAAGGACGCAGGCGTGGACCTGGCCTCCACCGCGAACAACCACTCGGGTGACTTCGGCGAGCTGTGCCGCCGCGAGACGGAGGCCACGCTCGACGCGCACGGCATCGCCTGGAGCGGACCCCCGGGCTCCGTGGCCACCGTGGACCGCAACGGCCTGCGCATCGGCATGGTGGCCTTCCACACGTCGCCCTCCTGCAACCACCTCAACAACACCGCCACGGCCACGGCACTGGTGCGCGCCGCCGCGGCCGAGCACGACATCGTCATCGTCTCCTTCCACGGCGGCGCCGAGGGCGGTAAGGCCCTCCACGTCCCCAACGGCCGAGAGATGTTCTTCGGTGAGGACCGCGGTGACTTGCGCGCCTTCACGCACGCGGTGGTGGACGCGGGCGCGCACGTCGTCATCGGCCACGGGCCCCACGTCGTGCGCGGCCTGGAGTTCTACAAGGGCCGCCTCATCGCGTACTCACTCGGCAACTTCGCCACCTACGGCCGCTTCAACCTCAAGGGCCCGCAGGGGCTCGGCATGGTGCTGGAGGTGGAGTTGGACCGCGCGGGTGACTTCACCGCCGGCCGCGTCCTCGCCACGAAGCAGGTGGACAAGGGCATCGCCGTCCCCGACGAGAAGGGCGCCGTCATCAAGCTCCTGCAGGACCTCACCGCCACGGACTTCCCCGACTCCGGCGCCCGCATCTCCGACGATGGCGCTCTCCGCCGCGAAGGCAAGGGCCCCGTCTCCGTGCGCTGAACCTCGCGCCGTCCTTCTTCACACGCGAGCCCACAGTCCCGACAACCGCACACCCACGCCCACGCGATTCGTCGCCGGGCTTTCGTGGAATGCGCCGTATCAGGACACGCCTGAGCGACTGTGCCGCACGCCGCGCGTGTGAGCTGTACGTCACGGGAACCCGCGCTGAAGACTGACTGCTGGCCGCACTGCGGCTCTCGTGATTGCGGCACCAAGCATGACGCGGCTCGCGGAAGCGCGTTTCGCTCGCGTGCGTTACAAGGACCTCGCCGTGCGCGCACTCCGACTGCCACAGCTCTCCTCGCTTCGCGCCTTCGAACATCCCGGCTATCTCGCGGTCTGGCTGGGCGCACTCATCTCCAACATCGGCACCTGGATGGAGACGGTGGCGATGGGCGTGTACGTCACGCAGGAGACGGGCCGCGCGGAGTGGACCGGCGGCATCGTCGCCCTCGCCTATCTTCCCTCGTTGGTGCTGTCGCCCCTGGGCGGCGCGCTCGCCGACCGCTTCGACCGGCGCGCCTACGTGGCGGTGGGCACCGCCGTGCAACTCGCGCTGGCCGCCCTGCTCACGGTGCTCGCCTTCACTGGCCACCTCAGCGTGCCCATCGTCGGCGTCGTCACGCTGCTCAACGGCTGCGCGAACACGCTCACCTATCCGGCCTTCTCCGCGATGCTCGCGGAGCTCGTTCCGCCCCGTGACTTGCACAGCGCCATGAGCCTCAACTCGGCGCAGTACAACCTGGGTCGCATCATGGGGCCGCTGCTCGCGGCGCTGGTGCTCCAGGCGGGCGGCCCGCCGTGGGCGCTGTTCGTCAACACGCTGTCCTTCGTCGGAGTGCTCGTGGCGCTGTCGCGCGTGAGCATGCCCGCGCGTGACACCCCGCGCACGGTGGAGAGCCTCTGGGCCGGCATCACCCGAGGCATCTCCGTGGCACGCACGGACGAGGACATCTCCCTGGTGCTGTGGGGCACGCTCTTCGTCGCCGCGCTGGTGGCGCCGTTCATCGGCCTGGTGCCCGTCTTCGCCATCAACGTCTTCGGCCAGGGCGCCGCCGCCACGTCGCTGCTCGTCGCCTGCCAGGGCGCCGGCGCGGTGGTGGCCGCCGTACTCGTGGGCACGCTCGCGGACGCGCTCGGCCATCGCAAGCTCCTGGGCCTCGCCGCCCTGTCCATCGGCGGCGTGTCCGCGCTGTACTGGATGTCGCCCACGCTGACGGTGGCCGCCGCCGGCATCTTCGTGCTCGGCGCCAACTACCTCACGCTGATGAGCGGCCTGCACGCCTTCGCTACCGCGCGCGTCCCTCGTGAGCTGCAAGCGCGCGTGAGCAGCCTCTACAGCATGGTGCTCGGAGGCGCATACGCGGCGGGGGTCTGGGCCCAGGGCGCGCTCGCGGACCGCGTGGGCCTGCGCTTCGTCACCATCAGCGCCAGCGTCCTGTTCCTCGCCCTGGTGCTCACGCTGCGACTGCTCAGCCCGCGCAGCTTCGAGCGCTCCCCGAGCTGACCTCCCGCACCCGGTGTCCCCCACGCCCTCCACGACGAAGGCGTGCCCGAGGTCCACCTCCAGACATGAAGGTCGGTTCAGGTCTCAAAGGCCCTGCGCCCTCGCGTCTCGCGCGCTACACACGGGCTCCCCTTCCCCAAGAGGAGCCCCCTTCATGTCCGTCCGTCCCTCCCTCCTGGCCTTGACTGCCCTGCTGCTGTGGGCCCCTCCCGTGCTCGCCCAGACGAAGGCCGGCGCCGAGCCGCTCGGCACCGCGCTGGAGGGACTGCCCTCCGCCTTCCCCGTGCAACTGCTGCCCCTGACGGTGGAGGGCCAGGACGTGCGCATGGCCTACCTCGACGTGAAGCCCACCGCGCGCGCCAACGGCCGCACCGTGGTGCTGCTGCACGGCAAGAACTTCTTCGGCGCGTACTGGGAGGCCACCATTCGCGCCCTCACCGCCGCGGGCTACCGCGTCGTCGCGCCGGACCAGCTCGGCTTCGGCCGTTCATCCAAGCCGGACATCCACTACAGCTTCCACACGTTCGCCTCGCTGACGAAGCAACTGCTCGACACGTTGGGCGTGAAGCAGGCCGTCATCCTGGGCCACTCCATGGGCGGCATGGTCGCCACGCGCTTCGCGCTCATGTACCCGGAGACCACCGAGCGGCTCATCCTCGAGAACCCCATCGGCCTGGAGGACTACCGAGAGAAGGTGCCCTGGCAGCCCACGGAGGCGTACTACCGCGAGCAGCTCGCCGTGACGGAGGCGTCCACGCGCAAGTACCACGAGACGTACTACGTGAAGTGGAAGCCCGAGTACGACGTCTGGGTCCAGGTGCTCTACCGCCAGACGCTCAGCGCCGAGTATCCGCGCCTGGCCCGCGTGGCCGCCGCGACGTCGCAGATGATTTACGAGCAGCCCGTGTCCCACGAGTTCCCGCTCGTGAAGCCGCGCACCCTCGTCGTCATCGGCCAGGAGGACCGCACCTTCATCGGCCGAGGCAAGGTGCCCGCCGCCGTCGCCGCGACGCTCGGCCAGTATCCGCAGTTGGGGAAGAAGACCGCCCAGGCGATTCCCCAGGCCACCCTGGTGGAGCTGCCCGCCGTCGGCCACATCCCCCACTTCGAGGCCCCCGAGAAGTTCCACGCCGCCGTGCTCGACTTCCTCGCGAAGTAGGCCCGCCTCGCCCTCCCTCCGGGCCTGTGGGTAACTTGGGGACGCCAGACACACTCCCCGCATGGGCTCCTGGCTCCCCGGTTCCGGATTAGAGTCCGTGAATCCGGGGCTTGCGGCCCTGGCGCAGGCGGGGGGAGCACATGAAGAAGCTGCTCGGGCCGATGCTGTACGCGAGGAACCAGCCTTCCGGGGACACGTGGTCCTTCTTCGTGAATCTGTACCTCGGTGACTCGGACCCGGCGCGGCCTCCGCCGTTGCGACTTCGCTTCCAGCGCCTGGATGGCACGGACCTGACGGAGGCCGTCCCGGCTCCTCCCCTGTGCGTGGCGGACTTCTCCGCGCTGAAGGGCCAGGCCGCCGGGGTGCTGTGGCGGTGGGAGGTGACGCTCGCGCGCGAGGACTCGCCCACGCGGGTGACGTACCGCTTCGAGCCCGGTGAGGGCTGCCCCACGCTGTCGCAGGTGGACTTCGCCGCGCCAGGCAACCCGGTGAAGCCGTGGAGCGGGGAGGACGTGAGGACGGTGGTGGTGCCCGCGAAGGGCGCCCTGCCTCGCGCGGCCTTCTTCTCCTGCAACGGCGCCAGCGACGCGAAGACGTGGGGCTCGGTGATGCGGATGAAGCGGCCCTTCGGCTGCTGGGCGGACATGTTGGCCCAGCACGAGGAGACGAGGGAGGGCGGCTTCGAGCTGCTGCTCGGCGGTGGAGACCAGGTGTACGCGGACTCTCTGTTGGACCATGAGCCGCTGGTGGAGTTCCGCAAGCGGGAGCTGGAGCAGAAGTTGGATAGGGACTTCGGGCCGCCGCCGGGCTTCCACGAGCAGATGCTGGCGCGCTACGTGGAGCTGTACTGCGAGCGGTGGAGCGGCTCGGTGGGAATCGCGCCCATGCTGGCGCGGGTGCCGGGCGTGTTCACGTGGGATGACCACGACATCTTCGACGGCTGGGGCTCGCACGAGGCCCTGCAGTCCTGCGAGTGGTTCGAGTCCATCTACAGCGCCGCCGCGCAGGCCTTCGAGGCCTTCCAACTGGGCGGGCTGAAGACAGAGGAGAAGAAGCCCGCGAGGCGCAAGCCCTGTGACGCGCACTATCTGCAGACGCTGCGCTTCACGGGCGCGGAGTGCGACGTGGACCTGGTGGCGCTGGATTTGCGCAGCGGGCGCACGTACCGGCGACAGGTCAACGGGAAGATGGCGCACCAGGTGATGAGCCCCGAGCAATGGGACGCGTTGGATGCGTGGCGACAGGAGCACGCGAAGGACGCGGGGGCGAAGCCGAGGCACGTCATCGTGCTGTCCTCGATTCCACTGGTGCACCTGCGCTTTGGGCCGTCGGTGGAGACGGTGGGCGGCGACACGGAGATGCATGACGACATGCTGGACCAGTGGGAGTCCGTCGTGCATCGCGGCGAGCGCATCCGGTTGATGGTGGACCTGCTCCAACTGGCGAAGATGTCGTGTTGCGCGGTGACGGTGGTGTCCGGGGACGTGCACGTGGGAGCGCGAGGGCTCATCCGCTCGCGCAATCCCGAGCACATCCCCGCGGGCCTCGCGGAGGCGGCGATTGAGCAGGTGACGTCCTCGGGCATCGTCCACCCGCCGCCGAACATGCTCCAGTTCATGGGGATGCGGTTGTTGGCGGAGGAGTCGGTGGATGACCTGCCGTCATACATGCAGACGGAGATGCTTCCGGTGGGCAAGAGCCGCTACCTGCGCGAGCGCAATTGGTTGTCATTGAGGGTGGAGCCCGCGCGCTCGAAAGTCGCGCGTCCGAAGCTGTGGCTGCGCTGGGAGGCGGAGCACACGTCGCTGTCCATGCAGGTGGTGGTGGAGCCTCCGCCGCTGTCGTCACCACTCGACGCGACACGGTCCTGAGGTCCGAGGCGCCACCTCGCCCGGCGGCCATGCGGGCGGGCCCCGCTGTCGTCGCATGGAGCTTGGTGCGCGCTGTCGTCGCTCCGACATTGAGCCCTGTGTGGAGTCGGCGTGGGGATGCTCTCCGCGCCCTTCGACGAGGAGCGCGACATGGCCACGGGCAGCAAGAAGAACGACCCCTCGAAGGGTGGCGGCCACAAGCCGACCTTCGCGAAGGACCGCGCGGAGCGGGGCCTGGAGGCGGATGACACCCTGCCCCTCTACGCCGCGGACTCCATCCGCAGCACCCGGGAGCAGAAGTTCGCGCTCGACAGCGACGCCCCCGTCGGCGGCGACGTGCCGGACATCCGCAGCCCCATCGACGAGGCGGACGAACTGGAGCGCGAGCGCCAGGGACGCGAGCGGGCCCTGGAGCGACAGGTCGAGGAGGAGGACTGACGACCTCGCGCGGCCCCGTCGATGAAGCGCGGGAGCGGGAGCGCGAGGGAGATGCACGGGCGCTGGAGCGACAGGTCGAGGAGGAGGACTGACGACCTCGCGTGGCCCCGTCGATGAAGCGCGGGAGCGGGAGCGCGAGGGAGAGGCGCGGGCCCTGGAGCGACAAGCCCAGGAGGATGGCTGACCCGCCCTCCCTCGCTGAAGCCTGGGGGTTGGAGCGCGCGCCAGGGCCGCGAATGAGTCCTGGAAGAAGAAGCCCGACGCGTCCTGGTCGACGCGCCGGGCTTCTCCCTGAACGGACTACGGCTGCGCGCTGGCGCTGCCCGGCTGCGTGTCGGGCTCCACCGCCGTCAGCTTGCCCAGGTTGAGCCCGGACACCTGCTCCTGGATGAGCAACGGGTCACCCACCAGGATGATTTGCAGCGTGGCCGGGTCCAGGTACTTCTCGGCCACGCGCTGCACGTCGGCCGCGGTGGCGGTGCGCAGTCCTTCCACGGTGCGGTTGAACTCATCCAGCGGACGGCGCTTGCGGTACAGCTGCGACGCGCTGGAGCCCAGGCCCTCGACCGACTCGAAGGCGCCCGGGAAGGAGCGGATGAGGCCCTCGCGCGCGGCGGCCAGCTCCTTCTCGGTGATGGGCCGCGACTTCAGGCCGCTCACCTCTCCCATCGCCTCGGTAAGCGCGGGGCCCGTCGCGTCCGCGCGCACCGACGCATAGGCCGTGAGCGGTCCCACGCCCAGGCGCGGGTCCATGCTCGCGCCCGCGCCGTAGCTATAGCCCTTGGCCTCGCGCAGGTTCATGTTGAGCCGGCTGCCGAAGAAGCCGCCGAACACGGTGGTGGCCAGGTCCAGCGGGTACTCATCCGGGTTTCCCGCAGCGATGCCGGGACGGCCCAGCATCATCACCGTCTGGTCCAGGCCGGGCTTGGGCACCACGTACACCGTCTGCCGCGCGGGCGTGGGCGGCGCGGGCGGCGCGGGCGGCAAGCTCGCCGGAGCCTTCCAGGCGCCGAAGTGCTGCTTCGCGAAGGCCACGGCCTCGTCCAGGGTGATGTCACCCGTGAGCACGAGCGCCGCGGCGGCCGGGCCCGCGTGCTTCTTGTAGAAGCCCTGGACGTCCTCCAGCGTGAGCGCCTGCACGGAGTCGGGCATGCCCACCGAGGGGTGCCCGTACGGGTGCGTGTTCCCGAAGACGGAGGACAGGAAGACAATCTGCCCCAGCGCGGTGGGCTGCCCCAGGCGGCGCACCAGGTCCGCGAGCTGCTGCTTCTTGCGCCGCTCGAAGGCCTTGGGCGCGAAGGTGGGCCGGAGCGTGACGTCCGCCAGCAGCGCCAGCGCGGCGTCCACGTTGCGTGTCAGCACGCGCACGCCCACCTGCGCGCCGTCCGGAGTCACCTCCTGGAAGGGCGACACGCCCAGGTCCGCGAAGGCGTTGTCCAGCGCCACCGTGTCGCGCGTGCCCGCGCCCTCCAGCAGCATGCGGTACGTCAAGTCCGCGAGGCCATTCTTGCCCACCGGGTCCTGCGCGCTGCCCGCCGCGAAGGTGAGGCCCGCGAAGACGAGCGGCAGCTCACGCCGGGTGCTCACCAGCACGGTGAGCCCGTTGTCGAGCGTGGCCTTCTGGAAGGTGGGCAGCACCAGCTCCGGCGGCTTGCCCGGCGGGGGCGGCGTCGCGCGGAAGGCCTCCGCGTCGGCGGGCGTCGCGGGCTTCGGGGCCTGGGGCGCGGAGGTGTCCTGGGGCTCGGGCGTCGCGGGCTTCTGCTGACTGGCGCAGCCGGCGAGCGAGACGGTGACGAGGGCGGTGATGAGGCGGCGCATCAGTGGCGCTCCTTCGGTTCGACGGGTGCCTGCTTCCGCGCGGGCGGCACGGCGTGGAGGATGACGCGAGCATCGGGGCGCAGCGTGTCGCGGGCGAACAGCTTCACGGACTCGGGCGTCACCGTCTCGTAGCGCGCCAGGTCCTGCGCCACGTAGCTGGGCTCGCCGACGAAGTGGTTGTAGTTCTGCAGCACGTCCGCCTTGCCACCGAAGCCGCCAATGGACTGGAGGCCCGCCAGCGTGCGCGTGTCATAGCGGGTGCGGGCGCGCTGAATCTCCTCCGAGGTGATGCCGTTGCGGCGGATGTCTTCCAACACCGCGTCCACTTCCTTGAGCAGCGCGTCCGTGGACACGCCGGGTCGCGCCACCACGTCGAGCGTGAAGACGGACTGCGCGCCCTCACTCTGCTGGGTGACGTTGACGCTCTGGGCCAGTTGCTTGTCGAGCACCAGGCGGCGGTAGAGGCGGCTCGCCTTGCCGGTGCCGAGCGCGGTGGCGAGCACGTCCGCGGTGGCGTCCCCCTCCTGGAAGTACCCGGGCGTCAGCCACTGGATGGACAAGAGGGGCAGCGTGGCCACGCGCTCCTCCTGGCGGATGACGACGGGCTTGGAGAGCTTCACCGAGGCGACCTCGGGCCGGGTCGGCTTGGGGTGGCTGGGCAGCGAGCCGAAGTACTTCTCGATGAGGGCCTTCGTCTTCGCCACGTCGAAGTCACCGACGACGGCGAGCGTGGCGTTGGAGGGCGCGTACCACTGGCGGAAGAAGGACTTCACGTCCTCGGGCGTGGCGGCGTCCAGGTCCTTCATCGAGCCGATGACGGCGCCGTGGTACGGGTGCGGCAGGGGGAAGAGGGCGTGCCAGGCCGCCTCGCGGGCGAGGCCATAGGGGGCCGTCTCGGTGCCCTGGCGGCGCTCGTTCTTCACCACTTCGCGCTGGGTGGCGAGCTTCTCCGGGGTGAGCGCGTCGAGCAGGAAGCCCATGCGGTCGCTCTCCAACCAGAGGGCGGTCTCCAGGTGGTGGGTAGGCACCGTCTCGAAGTAGTTGGTGCGGTCGAAGCTGGTGGTGCCGTTGATGTCGGTGGCGCCCAACTGCTCCAGCATGGGGATGTGCACGTCATCGGCCACGTTGCGCGAGCCCTGGAACATCATGTGCTCGAAGAGGTGGGCGAAGCCGGTGCGGCCGGGCTGCTCGTGGTAGGCGCCGACGTGGTACCAGACGTTGACGGAGACGACGGGGAGCTTGCGGTCGACGGAGAGGATGACCTCCAGTCCGTTGGGCAGCGTGTACTTCTCGTAGGGGATGGCGAGCGCTTCGCGGCCGGGCTCCAGCGGCTTCGCCTCTTGTGCTGAGAGGGCGAGTGCCGGGAGCCCGAAGATGACGAGGGCTGCGGCGACGAGGGCCTTCATTCGGGACAAGGTTCCTCCGGGGCTTCCGTGCCAGGGACTCACCTCTCGCGCTTAGCACGCGTCCCTCGCCGGGTGGGCAAGGAATGACAGTCGGAATGGGTGGCGGGTGACAACTGTTGAGGGCCGCCTCGGTTTGGGGCGAGGTGTCGGGTGACTCGTGTCCCCGCGCGAGACGCTCCATGAGACACTGGAGCGCATGGTTTCTTCGGTCGGCGTCACGCCTCGCTGCGCGGTCCACCCGGAGGTGGACGCGGTGGCGACGTGTCAGCGCTGCGGCGGCTTCGTCTGCGAGGCGTGCACCACGTGGGTGATGGGCGTGCTGTATTGCGCGGCCTGTTCGCTCCGCCCGGAGGTGAACTACCTGGAGACCTTCCGGATGAAGCTCTGGGGGCGGCGAGACACGAATGCGTGGCTGGTGGGGGGCGGGACGCTGGTGTTGCTCGCGGGGGTGCTGACGGCGTTCGTCCAGGGTGAGTGGCAGCTGGCGTTGGTGTTGCTTGGCTCCGCGGGCGTGGGTGGGGCGTTCTACGTGGGCCAGCGCTGGGCGAGGACGGCGCTGGTCTTCACGCCGGTGGTCGCGGGCCTTGTCGGCATGGCGTTGTTCGGCCCGGTGATGTTGGTGGGTGGGTTCCTGCTGTTCGTCACCGCGTTGCAAATCTTCCTCGACCCGAGGAGCCGGCTCTTCTTCCAGGTGGAGGTGTCGGAGAAGGAGCTGCGGCGGTTGTGGGACTTGCGCGTGAACAACCCGTTGGCGAGGCATGCGCTGTCGATGGGCTTCGCGTCGTTCTTCTTTCCGTTGTTCGGTCCGCCGGCGGTCGTCCTCGGGGCCCTCGCGTTGCGGAAGGTGGATTCGCGGGCGAGGCCTCCCATCGGCCGGGGGTGGCAGGCGCTGGCGGGCATGCTGCTGGGCGTGGGGGGAATGGCGCTGTGGTTGTTGGTGCTGGGGCCGCTGATGAAGGGCATGTTGGAGCGACTTCCCGCCTGAGTGCCGGCTCGCCGCCCCGGCGCGCGCGGGGTGCATGGTGCCTTCCATGGCCAAGGTGCCCACGGTGAGGGGTGGGAGGCCACGACATGGTGAATGAAAACGAGGGACGGGAAGAGGCGGGCGAGCGCCCGAGCACGTCGACGGAGGACCTTCGCGCGAAGCGGCACGAGTCGCGGACGGCGCGGACGTACTCGTTCTTCTTGAAGGACCTGGAGGCGAGGGCGGGCGTCGACCGTCCGCTCGCGGAGCGGGCAGCGGAGTCGGTGCTGTGCACGCTGGAGCAGCGGTTGATGAGTGGCGAGGTGAAGGACCTGGAGGCGCAGCTTCCCGAGAAGGTCAGGGACCTGTTGCAACGCTGCCCGCGACACGAGGGCCTGCCTCCCCGCAAGTTCAAGATGCTGGAGTTCATCCAGATGGTCGCTGACGATTTGGACACGACGCCGAACGAAGCGGAGCGCCTCACGAGGGCCGTGTTCGCCACGGTGCGCGGGCACATCTCCGAGGGCGAGACAGATGAAGTGATTGGTCAGCTCCCCGCGGATTTGCGCGCGCTGTGGATTCCGGAGGTGTGAGGGGTGGGGGCCACCGTCGGTGATGGAACAGGGACCGGGTCGGACACTCGACGCTGACGCTCGGGTGTCCGAGGATGCAGGGGTGGCATCGTTGACCTGGGACTGAACGCACGGCAGGGTGGCTTCGTGAGACAGGGCTGGCGGCACTTCATCCATCAAGCGCTGGAGGGTGTGGCCGACGACCCGCACGTGCGGATGCTCCGTGAGCGGCTGCGCTCGGGGGGACAGGTCATCCGGGTGCACTTCGAGGACTCGGGACAGGGGCCCAGCTATCGGGTCGTGTTGTCCCTGGACCGGCAGCTCTCGGAGCTGCGGGTGCCTCACTCCGAGAGCTTCACCCGCTGGTCACTGGAGGCCGGGGTGCGGATGGCCACGCTCGAGGACGAGGTGGCTCGGTTCACCCTGTTGCTACGGGAGCGGCTCCAGGCAGTGGAGGCGGAGCTGGGACGGAGCTCTCTGCAGGGAGTGCTGGTCGAAGTGGTGCGCGAGCTGGGACCGCCGAAGGCTCAAGCGAGCCTCTCCGGTCGTCAGGTGCACAGTCTCGCCGAGGGACGGGCCCGGCTTCAGGCGATGCGGACGGTGGAAGGGGTCATCACCACGCTCGTGAAGGACCTGGGCACGGGGCTCAAGTACGACGAGGCGCAGGTGGCGGGGACGCTCGACGCGGTGCTGGAGCGCTTCGTGAGCGCGTCCTCGGCTCACCAGCCCTGAAGCTGTGAAGCGAAGTGCTGGAAGCTCTTGCGCTCGCGGAGGCGGTCAAGTGCGTCGGGGCGTTTCAGTTGCTCCAGAGCCAGGTCAGTGCAGCGTGAGCTGGGCGGGAGGGGCCGTCCGTAGAACTGCTTCTTGAGCTGGGAGCGGTCGTAGCGCGACTCGGGAGAGAGTCCTCCGAAATCGTCACCTCGAAGCTGGAGCAACCAGGTTTCGAGGGTTTGGATGGGCACCACGATGCAGGCTCGGTGGGACGTTCCCTTCCATGCGGCTGGGATGGCCTGGGAGAGCCAGCAGACCCGGCAGGCATCCTCATTGGCTCCATGTTGGTCGGGCGCGTGGGTGTGCTCATGCTCCGGGCACCGTTGGCTTCCACCGTCGTTGTCGATGGCCACGAGCGCGCGAGTGACGTTGTTCAAGGCGGCGGCGTTGAGGAACGTTTCCGAGAGCTTGTGGACCCGTCGGAATCCGCCTCCGTCGAAGCGAATCTGGGTGGGCCAGCGCTGGACTTCGACGTTGAGCATTCGGGCGAGAAGGAAGCGATAGACCTCCGCGTCCATGGCGTCGTTCTCGCTCGCGATGGCGACTGTGAGCATGGCGTGGTGGCTTAGAAGTCCTGGTTGAAGAAACCGCTCTCAAGCATGTCGCCCGGAGGTGCGTTCGTCAGGGCTTCACGAAGATGAGGGATGTCTCGCAGACGGCTCACACGGGTCCCCGTGTCCGAGCGCCGGAAGAGAACGATGGCTTCCGGCTCATCGCGAAAGGCGTTGAGCAGTACGGGCGAGTGGGTCGCGATGACGAACTGACACTTCTTCGCGAGGGTGAGCTCCTTGAGCAGATCCACCAGCTCGCGCAGGCGGCGAGGATGGATGGAGTGTTCGGGTTCCTCGATGAAGATGATTTGTCCGGGCCCTGCCTCAATGGCGTGCATGGTGAGCGCGGTGAAGCAGAGCACTCCGTCAGAGAGGTGCTCGGCGTCGAACTCCTCTCCATCGTGTTGACGCAGCCAGAGGCGCTGGTGGCCGGGTGTCGGCGCTGGGCGCACGAGCGCTTTGCGGACTTCAGGGAGACACTTCTGGAGAAAGGACTCCAGTTCCTCGACTTTCTCTGGGCGTGAGCCGCGCCAGAGGCCGAGCACCGCCGCGAGCCCTGCTCCCTCGGGAGTGAGCTGTGGCTCGGGAACGACCTCGGAGTCCGCGCGCAGGGCACGGAGTGACAGCTTGACCATCCGTGAGTAGGCGAGAGGTTGCCAGAAGCTCAGCATCCTCTTGTCTTCTTCACCGACAACGAGTTTGAGGGCCTGTGCGAGATTACCCGGGGAATAGTGGGTCTGGACTCCGCGGACGATGAATCTGTTGGGATGCTGGAATCGAATGGATAGGCCAGCTTCTGGTGCGCTGAGTTCCTCGGAGGAGGGAATGACTCCGCTGCGGGACGAGTGTGAGAGTTCGAGGACATACGTGCTCCCCAAATCCGTTTCCCATCCCAGGACAAGATTCTCGCCGTGCCTGGGCGCGTAGATATATGGGCGATGGAAAAGAAAGTGGGAGCCTCCTTCCTGCGTCACGGCATCTTGCCCCTGACCGACAACCAGATTGGACACGAAGCGGCCCACGCTCATGAAGCTCGACTTGCCAGAGTTGTTCGGGCCGACCAGGACAGTGATGGGCTCCAGGGGAACCGTCTGCCGGGCGCCGAAGCTCTTGAAGTTCTGGAGCGTGATGGACCGAATCATGGAGCCAGTCTAGGCCGGGTCCTTCCGTGAGCGGGAGGTTGCCGTGCCGTGAACGGGTGAGTGAAGGCCGACCAGGTCGCGATGCTGCCGATGCGTCAGGTTCCCATACCATAAACAACCTGTCACGTCACTTCGGCAAAGGACGCCCTTACTCCGCGAGCAGTGATGAAGCCAGACGGCGCACGTCCTCGGAGTCATCGCGGGCGACGACGTCACGCAGCAACTCACCGGCCGCGTGCTCCACGGTGAGCAGCGTCCCCAGCATCCGCACCACTTCGGCGCGGACCTGGGGTTCTGTCTCCATGCGCAGTGACTGCGCCACCGCGCGCAGATGAGGCCCGGCCACGCGCCGCGAAATCATCACCGCCGCCTGAGCACGCACCCGCGCCTCCGGGTCCTCCAACAGCACCCGGTCCAACAACACATCCACGTCCGCACCGGCCATCGCCCCCAGTGCCTCCGTGGCCGCCACGCGCACCTCCACCGAACGATGGGACAGCGCCGCGCGCGCGTACTCCAACCCCCGAGCCGAGCCCGCCCGAGCCAGCGCCCGCAAGCACGTCTCCGCATCCAGCCGCTTCGCCTCACATCGCCCCATCAACCCATCGAGCACCCCGAGCGCACGCCCAGGCTCCGAGCGCTCCAATCCCTTCACCATCGAGCCCAACGCCAACCCCACCGCGCGCTTCAGCTCACCCTGCTTCGTCGTCCTCACGGCTCGCGCCAGCGCCTGCGTCAGCTCCGCCGAGGGTCGTGCCACCTTCCCCACCGCCGTCGCCACCAACGCCCGAGTCGTCACCCGCAGCCGTGACTCTCCCAGCAACCGGCCCAACTCCTGCTGTGCCTCAAGAGTGCCAGCGCTCCCAAGTGCCTCCAGCACCTGCCCCACCACGTCGTCCTTCACCGCCCCCTGTCGCACGCGCCGCGCCGCCAGCCCCGCCTTCGCGGGCAGCAATCGAAACAGCGCCGCCAATCGCTCACGAGCCTGGCTCCGCTCCTGCTCTCGCGTCTCGGTCTCCAGCACACGGAGCAGCACGTCCAGCGTCGCGTCCCCCACCAGCCGCCGGTCCCACTCCACCGCCGCCGCTCCCACGCGCGGAGTCTCCAGCCCCGTGAGCGGCTCCGCCTGCAGCCGGCCCCGAGCCTCCCGGAACATCCGCATCGACAACGCCGTATGCCTCGGAGTCTCCAACCGGGTCAGCGCCACTCGAGTCTCCGCGCGAGTCTGAGGCAGCCCCGTCGCGCGCCCCCCTTGCTCCACCACGTCCGAGCCCGTCACCTCCCGCACCAACCCGTCCTCATCGAGCATGAAGTCCAGGTGCCCTCGCAACCGAGGCACCACCACGCCCGGCCTCGTCGGCGCCCGCAGCGGCAGCGCCGTACGCAAATACCGCCGCTTCGTCTTCACATACGTGTTCGCGCTCCCCCCCGCGCGGTACTCCGACTCGTAGTCCCCCGTGGGGTCCGTCTCCTCCGTGCTCCAGCTCCGTCCGTCCTCCGCGACGAACTGGGTGGTCGCCAGCAGCAGTCGCAAGAACCTCCGCGCCTCCGAATCCATCCCCTCCTCGAAGTGGATGGAGAGCACCCGCCCCCGCGCGTCCTGCGCCACATACACGGGGCGCTCCAGTTGCGAGCGGAAGGCAATCAGCGCCTCCTCGCTCAGCGGCTCCACCCGAGTGGGCTCCACCCGCGCCGAGAAGAAGTGCTGCCTTCCCTCCTCACCCAGATACGCCAGCTCCAGCACCCCACTCCAGCCGAGGTGTCTCCAGTTCCGCCCCGCCTCCGCGCCAGGAATGTGCTCGGCCGAGCGCACGTCCAAATCGAACGCATACCGATGCTCCAACCCCGGCGTCAGCACGCGCTGACGGCCGCGCTTCCCCGGTGGAACTGTCTTCGAGGCGACAGCGGGAAGGGGCTCGTCGGAGCGCGGTGCGGGGTGGCTCACCGAGATGACCTGGGTCGTCGCGGGAGGCTTCCAACCCCTGGTCGACTCGAAGCTCCACAGGGCCACCAGCGCCAGCAAGGCGAACAGGAGCACCAGGTTCTTCGAATGAGGGGACACGGCTCCTGGGAATACGGAGCAAGCCGCGCTTCCTGGTCGTCAACCGCTCGTGACGCGGTGCCCCGACCTCAAGGCACCCTCAATCACCGAACGCTCAGTGAGTGCCGAGCCGCAGCTCCAGCTCCGCCAGCTCCCGCTTCATGGTGGGGTCCGACTCGCGAAGTCCCTCCACCTTTCGCACGGCGGAGATGACGGTGGAGTGGTCCTTGCTGAAGCGCGACGCAATCTCAGGAAACGAGCTCTTGGTCAGCTTGCGGCTCAGGTACATCGCCACCTGCCGCGCATGCGCCAGCGCCTTGTGACGGCGGTCTTCCTTCAACGACTCCACCGTGACTTTGTAGAAGCGGGCCACCTCGCGCTGGATGGCTTCCACGTCCACCACGTGCTGCGCGGGGAGGATGTCGCGCAGCACCTCCGCGGCGAACTCCTCCGTCACCGGCTGGCGCGTCAGGCTGTGCACCGCCGACAGCTTCACCAGCGCGCCTTCCAACTCGCGCACGTTCTTCTGGATGTGTTTGGCGATGAAGTGCGCCACCGCGTCCGGCAGGTCCAGGTTCTCCGCCACGGCCTTCTTCTGGAGGATGGCCACCCGAGTCTCGTACGTGGGCTCGCGGATGTCCGTCATCAATCCCATGGTGAAGCGACTGCGCAGCCGCTCCTCCAGGCCCGGAATCTCCGCGGGCACCGTGTCGCTGGTGAGGATGATGGCCTTGCCCAGCTCGTAGAGCGTGTTGAAGGTGTAGAAGAACTCCTTCTGCGTCTCCTCGCGCTTGCCCAGGAACTGGATGTCGTCGATGAGCAGCACGTCGCACTCTTCCCGGAACTTCCGCCGGAAGTCCGTCATGCGGTGCTCGCGAACGCTCTCCACGTACTCGTTGGTGAACTGCTCGCTCGACAGGAACACCACGCGCTGCGTGGGGTCCTTCTCCCAGATGTGGTTGCCCACCGCTTGCAACAGGTGCGTCTTCCCCAGGCCCGTGCCGCCGTAGATGTAGAGCGGGTTGTAGTGGTGGCCCGGCTTGTCCGACACCGCCTGCGCCGCCGCCGCTGGCAACTGGTTGCTGTCCGCCACCACGAAGGTGTTGAACGTGAAGCGGCTGTTCAGCCTCGAAGGACGGCCAATGCTCACCTTCACCGTGGGTGTGGGTGGGAAGTGGCCTTCGGGGACAAGTCCCTCCACCACTTCGTAGGCGACGGACACCAGTCCGTCACCCAGCCGCGCCAGGTGTCCCTCGAGCAATCCGCGGTAGTGGTCATCCACCCAGTCGCGGAAGAAGCGATCCGGAACACCCAGGACGAGGGCCCCGTCACGGACCTCCAGCGCGCGCACCCGGTCCAACCACTGGAGCGCGTACTGGCGGCCTTCCTGACGGATGGCCTCCAGCATCTTGTTCCAGAGAATTCCAGCACTTGGAATGGAAGGTGCGGCGTGAGCGAGGGCGTTCAAGTGTGTCTCAACCGTGCAAAGCGGAGGGAATCGCGAGCGTCTGGCGGTGCTAACAGACGCTTCCGGGTGGATCAAGCTACCGACCCAAAGCGGCGCCGTTGAAGGATCTTTTCCGGGCCCGGATGATCGGCAACGGCCATGCCGCCCCGGCGCCATTGTGGAGATCCGTTCGACTCCCCCCAACCGCTGGGGTTCCCCCGTCCCGACTTGACTGTGAGTACGGAATGCAAAAGGGCGCGGTTTCGCGCCCGGGCACGCTCAGGGGCTCGCGGTGGATCCGCTGGTGGGGACTTCGCCCAGCGCTTCGTGGCTCGCGGCGTCCAGTTCGGGGAAGCAGATGTGACACGGCCCCTGGGGCAGTCCACCGACGCGCGCGAAGCCTCGTGCGTCCGTGCGGCCCTTGCGCTGGGTGCCGTCCGCGAGGATGACGATGAAGCGCTCGTTGGCGATGGGGGCGTCGTTCTCGCCCAGCATCTCCAGCTCCACCCAGCCCTCTTCCAGGGGGCACGCCTGCACCGCGCTGCCCGCGGCGTTGTTGTCTCCGAGGCCCATGTCCTAGGTCCCTCCGTTCCTGAAGCGCTGTCGTGTCTGGGCGTTGCGTGCTTCTCGCTGCTTCCTGCGCGTCGCCTCCAGGTGCAGGCGGCGCATCCGCTCATGCGGCTCGGTGACGTCCGCGTCCTCGAGCATCTCCCGGGCCCAGCGCGACTCCGGCCGCGACTCGAAGTCGAGCCCGTGCAGCGCCGTCACCTCCAGGTACTCCGTGAGGCCCTGCCGGGACGTGAGGCCGCGGGCCCTCGCCTGGCTCAAGCCCTCGCGCACGTGGGCCGCGAGCGCAGGGTCCTCCAGCGCGCGCAGCTCCTCGGGGAAGGTGCGCCGCAGGTGCTCGCGCAGCTCGGCCTCGAAGGACTCCTCCGAGACGGCGCGGAACGCTCTCATCTGGTGCTCTCGAATGGTCAGCATGGACGAGGGCACCCGTTAGAGCGTGGACGGCGCTTCGGAGCTGGGAGGCTTCGAGTCGAGAGGCTTCGCGCCGGTCTTGGAGGGCTTGGGCTTCGGAGGCGCCTTGTGGTGCTGCGCGCTGGCGAGCTTTCCGGTGAGCGTCTGCGCTCCGAGGGGATTCTGCTGCTTCATCGCATCCTCCCGGGTGGCGAAGACCTCGAAGCTGTCGTCACTCACGTAGCGCACGGGGATGCCGCCGGGGCGCTCGTCGGTGGCCCACAGTTGAGCGAAGGCGAGCAGCTTCGCGTCGAAGGCCTCCCAGTCCCAGACCTTCTCCTTGCTCTTGTATGCCTCGCGGCTCGCCGGGTTCACGCTGATGCGAATCTCCTCCACGTCATGGGCCCACTCGACGAGCCCGTGGATGTGGGCCTCGATGTAGGGGATGGCGGCCTTCTTCTGGGCGGCCTTGCGCAGGCCGTCGTTCTGTCCGCGTCCGGCGGCGTAGAGCTTCAGGTGGTCCTCCTGGAAGCGCAGGCCGCTGATCTGCTTCATCAGGGTGAACGGGTGGGTGGGCGTGCAGAGGTCGTCTGGGAACACGCCCACGCTGAAGGTGTCGTTGTGCGTGAGGGTGATGCGCCGCCAGAGGTGGGGCTTGAGGATGTAGGCCGCGTCGCCGTACTTGGGGCAGGCCCCGGACGTCGTCTTCGCCAGGTTGATGGCGGCGTACTTGGGCCTTCGCGCGCGGTCGAAGCCCTTCGTCTCGCAGGGCGTCTGGTACTGCACCTTGAAGCGCTCGGCGTTGTCGCGAGGCACCGAGTCCGTGCTCGCGCCCACGCGCTGCTTGCCCGTCTTGAAGAAAATCTCCCAGTACTGCGAGAGGTGCGCCGGCTCCTTCTTGCCGGTGTCCACCGCGTCGATGACCTTCACCAGGTCATCGCAGTTGAGGTTCGCCGTGAGCTGGAACTGCACCAAATCCCGTCCGAAGTTCTCCACGGTGTAGTCCGTGGAGCCCGTGGTGTTGAAGGTGGCCAGGGCCTCGGTGGCGAGGGCGTGGTCGCGAGACAGCCGCTCGATGGTGTTGATGCGCGCGCGCACCAGCACCAGGCGCTCCTCGGGCGTGAGGTTCAGGAACTGGGCATCCTTCGGGTCGAAGCAGGCGTGGAAGTAGTACTGGTAGAAGAAGGGGAAGGCGCGCGGCTTCTGGACGATGGCCTCGATGAGCACCGACTCGTGCGCCTCGAAGTAGCCGCCGAACTGCTTCGTCACGTCCCGGATGGACTTGAGCTTCTCCTCGAAGTGCATCCGCCCCGGGCCCCCGGGCTTGCCGTCCACTCCGTCTTCGGGCGGCACCGCTATCTTCTCGGTGATGTGGACGAACCACGCCGCGTCCGCGATGAGCTGCTCGCGGAACTCCTGCTTGCGTCCCTTCTCCAGCTTCACCTTGTCCAGCCGCTCGTCGTTCAAGAACAGCAGTCGCTCCGACAGGAACTTCTTGCCGTTGAGCACGCGGTGGATTTCGAGCGTGTCCGCGTCGTGCACAATCTGCTCGTTGAGGTCGCCCTGCCTCGGAGGCTTGGGCTCGTCCGTGCGCGTGGTGTTCTTCGCGTCGCCCTTCTTCGCGGAGCGGCTGTCCACCTTGCTCACGGTGATGACCTTCGGGACGGAGGGCTCCTTCTCCTCGGGCGGCTTCGGCTTCTCCTTGCGCTCGTCGTCGTTCTGCTCGTTCTTGACAATCATCCTCGCGACGTAGGCGGCGTACTCGTTTCCGTAGCCGGACTCGCGCAGGAAGTAGAAGCAGTTGCGCGCGCTCTCGTGCTCCCAGACGTCCTTGCCGGAGCTGGCGCGAGCGCAGTCATGCATGCCGATGCCGTAGGCGATGGCGGAGATGTCCACCTCGTCCGAGTCGGGCTCGGGCATCAGCGCGAGGGCCGCGTCGCGCTGTCCGTCCTCGTTGCCCGGCCTGGTGCGCAGGCTCTCCGGGCGCGTGTCGCCAGGGAGGAATCGCGGCTGGCCATGGCGCAGGTAGAAGTTCGCCATCGCCATGCCGAGTATCAGGCTGCGCGCGATGTGCTGGTGGTTGTGGTGGAAGTCGGGGACGTTCTTCTCGTAGTGCGCCAGCAGCGTGTTCAGGTCCTGGCGCTGGAACTGGAAGAAGGTGGGCTGGTAGCCCTCCGCGGGCACTCGCTTGAGGACATTCTGCGCGCGGTCCGTCATCACCGCGTCGGAGGTGTCCGGGTGCAGCTTGGGCTCCAGCGTGAAGCCGCCCTTGTCCACGTAGGTGGAGTACTTGGAGACGAACCCACCGCCCTTGGGCTTGCGTGGTGACGGGACGCTGGAGGACTCACCGAGCACCTCCCAGAGCGTCCTCGCCTCGTCCACCAGGGTCATCAGGCTCTCGGCCCGCTCGCCATTGATGACCGTCAGCGCGCTCGGGCTGGTGTGGATGAAGCACTTGGTGAAGTCCCTGTCGTTGTTCGTCGCGAGCAGCAGGGCCGTCTTCACCTTGCTCTTCCGGCCCCGCTTCGTGCTCAGCGCGGACTTCTTGAGGATGACGTCTGAGTCGCTCTTCTTCTTGGGCTCGGGACGCTTGCGCTCCTTGCGGGCGGAGGGGTCGCCCACGAGCGGTGGAGGAGGCTGGGCCAGGGGCGCGGGCGGAAAGCGGGGCTCGAGCGCCAGCAACATCTGTCCCCGGAGCAGGTCGCAGCTCGCGCTGGTGATGGCGCGGAGCTGCTCGGCCGACAGCAGCAGGCCCGCGCGCATCAGGGCCCGAGCGAACTGGACGACGTAGAGTCCGCAGTTGTAGCCGTCCACCTGCCGCTCGACGTCCGCGGAGGTCGTGAAGTCCAGCTCGCGGGAGAGATAGCCCCGCGCGCGCAGCTTCCGGATGAGGGCCTGGGCCGCGCCCGCGTTGCTCTCTCCCAGCGAGTCGTAGTGCACGAAGGTGCGGCTCGCCGCGGAGAAGACGAGCAGGCTCCAGTGCGTCTCCTCGGTGTTGACGGGGAACAGCAGGAGGGGCGCGCCATTCGGCAGGGCGGTGTCCGGCAGGTCCAGGTGACTCGGGGCGCCCAGCTCCGCGCCCAGGGAGTTGTCGAAGGCCTCGTCGTCGCCGTCCTTGCCCGCCTTGACGACGGAGGGCGATATCCACAGCACCTGGTGGGCGTTCAGCGGCCCCAGTCCGTCGTCGTGCGCGGAGACGCCGAAGTCGATGAGGGTGTCCGTCATCCAGCCGGTGTCTTCGCGAAGCTGGAAGAGGTCGTAGAGGCTCAGGAGGTTCTGCGTTTCACGCAGAACGGTTGCGTCACTGTCGAGGTAGAGAATCCACTCGTGGGCCATGAGGGCTTTCGCGGGCGCGGTGTGGGACGGGGAGAATCAGGAGCCGTGGATGGCGAGGAGGCGGGTGCGCGTGGGCTCGTCGACGGTGGTGACGCGCTCGTACTCGTCGTCGTCACACGCGAGCAGGTCCTCCGGCGTCATCTCCAGGCCGCAGTGCTCGCGCTTGAAGGCGATGACCGCCACGGCCAGCTCGTCCTCGTCCCCTTCAACGTCCAGGTAGCCCAGGTTGACGAGCCGCTGGCGCACGCCGCTGACCTCCGTCAGCGGATCCAACCGGCTCAGCTTCAGCGCGTAGCGCTCCTCCCCTTCCAGCTCGAGCGTGGCCTGCTGGCTACCTGGCATCACCCAGAACGCGAGGTCCCCGTCGGGCCCTGTGGTGCCGGAGATGGCCTCCCCGTCGACCTCCAGGAGGTAACGGGCGTCCTTGCGGGGCTCCGAGCCGTTCAGGAGGCGGAACTGGACCTGGACGGGCACGCCCTTGCGCCGGAACCGGTAGCGCTTGCCCGTCTGGGCGGCGTGGCGGACCTCCCGGAGCTCGGGAATCGCCAGGACGTCGCCGGCCAGCAGGACGTTCGGGTCCTGGCGCAGCGCCCGGAGGTCAGCGTTACCCGGGTCATTCCAGATGGCCTCGGGGAGCAGGCCGTAGTGCGCCGCGATGTCGTTCAAGCACTCATGTTCCTGGGCCACATGCACCTGGGGCATCGGCCGACTCTAACGCGACGCGAAAGTCCGTTTGAGGGCGTTGCATCAACGGGCGGAGATTCCGGCCGAGGGGTGATCGGCCCCAGGGGCTCGGACTTCGCCTGGACATCCATTTCCGGACCCATGTAGGCAGCCGAACGCTCCCTCGGTGGGCGAGGGACGACGGTTTCGTTCCCAGGATCGGGAAAATGGGGCGGCGGAAGGTGATCCTCCGTTGACTTACCCCGGAAATGGGGTTACGCCCCCGGCCCTTTCCCTAGTTCAGGTCGCGCCGGAGCAGTAGGAGGCGCCGCCCATCATCAAGGAGTTCGAGCCGTGTCCAAGCGCACGTACCAGCCGTCGAAGCTGCGCCGCAACCGCACCCACGGGTTCCGCAAGCGCAACGCCACCAAGTCCGGCCGGGATGTCCTCAAGCGCCGCCGTGCGAAGGGCCGCAAGCGGCTGGTCGTGTCGGCTGCGAAGAAGTAAGCGAGTCCGCGTGTGAGGGCCGAGGGTGCGACGCCGGGGCAGCAGGGCCCGGCAGACCAGCGCTTCCCCAAGGCCCTTCGCCTGCTCAGCAGGCGTGAGTTCCTCGAGGTCCAGGACGGCGGGCAGAAACTTCCCTCCGACTGTCTCCTCGCTCTCTACAAGCGCAATGGCCGGGCGTACTCCCGTGTTGGCCTCACCGTGTCGAGCAAGGTGGGAAACGCGGTGGTACGAGCGCGCCTGAGGCGGGTGCTGCGGGAGTTGTTCCGCAAGCGCCGCATGCAATGGCCTTCGGGCCTGGACGTGGTGTTGGTGGCGCGCTCGTCCGCGAAGGAAGCCTCCTTCGTGGCTCTGTCCCGCGCCTTCGACGGTGTCACCCGTAAGCTGCAGCGGCTCCCGCCGGCCGCCGAGCCGAAGCCGAAGGAGCCTCCCAGATGAGCCCGCTCGCCTTCGCCATCTCGCTGCCCATCCGGTTCTACCGGAAGTTCCTCGGGCCGCTTTTGCCGAAGGTGTGCCGCTTCTATCCCTCCTGCTCCACCTACGCCATGGAGGCGCTGGAAAAGCACGGAGGCCTCAAGGGTTCCTGGCTCACCCTGTGGCGCTTGATGCGCTGCCAGCCTTTCCACCCCGGTGGCATCGATCCGGTGCCGTGACGGGGCTTCCACCCCTTGCCGCACCCTCCCCCGAGGGGAGGGACCTCTATGAACGATCCGCTCTCGCCCCAGTCGAACGACTCCCAGAAGCGGCTGCTGGTCGCCCTGCTGCTCTCCTTCGCCGTCACCGCCGGATGGATGTTCCTCTTC
>NZ_JABXEM010000013.1:0-74758 GCF_013372595.1 Myxococcus sp. AM011 | reverse complement strand
GCGGAGGGGGTGGGACGGCAGGCCATCGAACAGGTCCTGGAGGACGCCGCCACGCTGCGCGCGGAGGTGCAGCGCTGGAGCCGCTCGCCTCCCATGATTGCGTTGCGGCGGGAGCTGGCGGTCTTCGACAAGGTGTCCCGACAGGCCTCGTACTGGGAGGAGCGCTCGCTGGCGAAGGAGGCCGCGAGGAAGGCCGGAGACGCCCGCGAGCTGGACAAGGCCTTCCGTGAGTGCTCGCAGCAGACGGAGGCCATCGAAGACCTGCTCTTCGAGGCCCACCTGTCACGCGCGGTGGGTCAGGCGGAGTCGCTCGCGCGCGACGTGGCCACGCTGCGTTCCACGTTCCAGCCCTTGAGGGAGCGGCTCTACTCCAGCCTCTACCACTACTCGCGAGGCGCCACCCTGATACTGGTGCCTGGCCGTGGCGCGTGGCCGCAGCTCTGTTTCCTGGCGAAAATCTATGAGCGCTGGTGCAACCGCTACTCGCTCGCCTTCCAGCGCGCCCTGCTCTGGACGCCCAAGCCCGCGGACGGAGCGAAGGCGCCACGCATTCCCCCTCCGCCGGATTGGGTCTACCCGAGGGTGGATGAGCTGCTGGACCTCCAGCCCACGCCCTTGGCATATGCCATTCAGATCTCCGGCGAGACGCGCCCGTTGCTGCTCTCCGCCGAGCACGGCGTACACCGCTTCGTGGAGGGCAGTCAGGCGGCGCTGGTGCGCGCGCTCTTCACCGCCAATCCTCGCAGCCGGGACGTGCTGCCCGAGTGGGAGAAGCTGGAGGCGCAGCTGCCGAAGACCGAGGTCCGGCGAATCCGTCCGGGCTCGACGGACACCGCGGGCGGCTCGGTGGAGGACATGCGCACCGGAACCCGCGTGCGCTACGGCGGCGGAGGCCTGGAGTTGGATTCCTTGTTGGAGCCCTGGATGAACTGGCGTGTGTTCGGCGAGACGGAGGAGGACTGACCATGGAACTCAAACTCCCCCTGGTCGTCGCGCCCCTGGGCGGCCGTCTCGTCGAGGCGTGGGTCCCCGCCTTCTGGCCTCGAATCCACCGCGTGGGTCCCAGCCTGTCCTCATTGAGGGACGACCTGGCGCTCGCCGTCATGGAGCGCTTCGAGAAGGAGCACCCGTCGCGCGTGGCCAGCTACCAGCTGCCGCCCCACCTGGCGCTCAAGCACGTGAAGGTAGACATCGACGTGAGAGACCGCGAGAAGGGCCTGCGCGTCGTGCTCAAGGGCCGCATGGCCGTGCTGCTGGAGAAGTGGCCTCGGGATGACTTCTGGGTGGTGACGCCCACGCGGCTCGCGGAGGCCCGCTTCGCGATTCCCGACACGGAGGCCCTGCCCCTCGCGCTCGGGCGCAGGCTGGGAGCGTGGTGCCTGGAGCACGGGCTGACGAACCTGGAGGGCTTCTGGGCGCAGGGCCGCGAGCGACTGGAGCTGCTGGAGGTGGATGCCTATCCGCCCTCCATCCTCCCCCGGACGCCGCCCAAGCCGCCCAAGCCACCCAGGCGCCGCCGCACCACGGGGAAGGAGACGAAGAGCCCCCCGCCGGAGACGCCGGAGCAGCGCGAGGCCCGCCGCAACCGCCGACGCCTCACGCTCACCGAGCTGCGGGAGGTGGCGCGCAACCTGAGCCACGCCGCGCGAGATGACGGACTGGAGCACTGCTACGGCCGCGAGGCGCTGGTGCGCGAGGTGGTGGACGCACTGGAAGGCCGCGAGGGCGCGGCCATCGTCCTGGTGGGCCCTCCCGGCTCCGGCAAGACGGCGCTGGTGCACGAGGTGGTGCGCCGGCTCACCGCGCGCCAGGACGCCGCGGGACAGCGCCGGGACGTGTGGCGCGTGGACGGCAATCAGTTCATCGCGGGGATGATGTACGTGGGCCAGTGGGAGGCTCGCGCGCGGGGCGTGGTGAAGGAGCTGGTGGAGGTGGGCGACCTGCTCTACGTGGACGACCTGGCCTCGCTCGTCTACGCGGGCCGCACCTCCAGCGAGCGCACCAACGTCGCGCAGTTCCTGGAGCCCCACATGGCGCGCGGCGAGCTGACCGTGCTGGCCGAGTCCACGCCCGAGCGCTTCGAGCGGGTGCGCGAGGAGGCGCCCACGCTCGCCTCGCTGTTCCGCGTGGTGCACGTACCCGCGCTGGAGCCGCGCACGACGCTGCCGGCCCTGCTGGGGACGCTGCGGGAGCTGGAGGGCTCGGGCGAAGGCGGGCCCGCGGTGCGCCTGTCCCCCCTGGCGCTGGAGACCCTGCTGGACCTTCAGGAGCGCTTCGTCGCGCACGAGTCCTTCCCGGGCAAGGCGGTGCGGCTCTTGCGCCGGGTGCTCGCGAGGCCGGGCACGGTGGACCAGAACGTGCGCCGCTTCACGGAGGAGGACGTCACCGCCGCGATGCGCGCGCAGACGGGCCTGCCGGACTTCGTGCTGGGCAGCGCGCCGCCGAAGCCCCGGGAGGTGCTGGAGCGCGAGCTGACCGCGCAGGTGGCCGGACAGCCGGAGGCCGTCGCCGCCGTGGTGGACGCCATCCTCACGCTCCAGCGCTCGCTGCAGCCTCCGGACAAACCGCTGGCCACCTACCTCTTCGTGGGGCCCACCGGCGTGGGCAAGACGGAGACGGCCAAGGCGCTGGCGCGCACCCTCTTCGGCAGCGAGGAGCGGATGGTCCGCTTCGACATGTCGGAGTTCGTCTCCGCCTCCAGCATCACCCGCCTCTTGGGTCTGCCCGGCGCGCCGGATGGCGAGCTGACGACGGCGCTGCGCACCCAGCCGTTCTGCGTGGTGCTGTTCGACGAGGTGGAGAAGGCGCACCCGCGCATCTTCGACGCGCTCCTCCAGTTCCTCGGCGAGGGGCGACTGACGGACGGCGCGGGCCGCACCGTGGACGCGCGGCAGGCGGTGGTGGTGCTCACGTCCAACCTGGGCGTGCGCGAGGCCGCCGCCCGCACGGGCTTCCACCGCGCTCCCGAAGGCGCGGAGGCGCACTACCTCTCCTCGGTGCGGGCCTTCTTCCGTCCGGAGTTCTTCAACCGCCTGGACCGCGTGGTGCCCTTCCGCTCGCTCACGCCCGCCGCGCTGCGCGTCGTCGTGGAGCACGCCCTGGAGTCGCTCCTGTCGCGGCGGGGCATCCGCCGGGGCAACGTGCTGGTGGAGGTGGAGTCCGCGTTGCTCGACCTGCTGGTGGAGCAGGCGTACGACCCGCGCTACGGCGCACGTCCCCTGAAGCGCGCGCTGGAGCGACGCCTCACCGTGCCCCTGGCCCATCACCTGGTGCGGCGCGGCGGCGAGGACCTGGCCCGCGTGGAGCTGTTCCGCCGGGGCGAGGACATGGGGCTGTCGGTGGAGCTGCTCATGCGAGAGCCCGCGTGGACGCGTGAACAGGACCCCACCGCGTGGACACTCCCCGGCGTGGCTCGGGTGCTGGAGGAGGTGACCGCGCGGCTGGAGGCACTGGCGGCGGCCGAGCCGCGCCCCTCCGAAGGCGAGACTCCGCGCGGTGGCCCCGAGGCGGTGGAGCTTCGCGAGCGATTGGAGCGCCTGGCGGCGGAGGCCCTGGACATCCGCGAGAACGAGCTGGCGGACCGCGACTTCATGGAGACGGAGGAGCCCGCGGGCAAGGAGGAGCGCGTCGGGTACCAGGACAACTGGAGGCGCAACCGGGGACGGGGCGGACTGCGCCCCCGGACCGTCTATGGCTCGGCGCCGTTGCCGGTGTCCCCCGAGGAACGACTGCGCCGCTGTCGTCCCAAGGTGGTGAGCCTGCGCGACGAGGTGGAGTGGCTCGCGCATCAGCTCGCCACCCGGGACCGTGGGATGGAGGTGTGCGCGCTGCTGGTGGAAGGGCTCGCGGACTCGCCTGTCGCCGCATTGGAGGCCGTGGTGAAGGCGATTCCCCAGGGACTGGGACGCGTGGCCATCCACGAGGAGCGCGTGGAGCCGGACGGCGGCATCGCGTGGGCCGCCCCGGGCACGACGCGCCCCGCGGGAGTGCGGGTGCGACGACAGGTGGTGAGCCTCTCGGCGTTCGGCTTGTCGGAGGTGCTCGCGCGGCTGGAGGGCTACGCGCTGGTGCACCTGGACACGCGGCCCGCGTTGGTCCGCGTGGAGTTGCTCGCGGAGGCACCGGACTTGATGACGGACGTGTCCCGCACGGTGGCGACGCGCGACGCGGTGAAGCTGGCGGAGCGGGAGGCGCGTCGCGCGGGCCAGGCGCCCGAGTCGCCCCAGGGCCACGTCGTCGTGGAGGGCGGGCTGGAGAACATCCTTCATCTGGCGAGCGGGAGGCCCCCTTCCGAGTCCGTGGCCTGGGCGGCGCGGGTGCTGCGCGAACCGGCGCGAGGAGGGAACTGACATGGACAAGAACTTCCATCTGTTCGTGCGGAACTACCCTGGCGTGGGAGTGGCCGCGCACGTGTTGACCCACCCGCATCTGGCCTCGTTCGCCAAGGACCTGACGACCGCGCGACTGGACGTGGCGCAGGTCCTGGGACGGCTGCTCAAGCGAGGAGAGCTGAAGGATGCACAGACGCACTGGCCGGACCTGCGCACGAAGAAGATGAACCTCACCGTGCGCGCGGTGCAGCACGGGCGGCTGTTGCCCGTGCCCCTCAAGCTCACCGTGGTGACGCGCGGGGGACGTGGGAAGACGGAGCGGACCAGCAAGAAGGGCGCGGCGAAGGGGCCCGTGCACGTCTGGATTCCTCGCGTGGACGTGGAGGGCTCGCTGCAGGACCTCACGGACCTGGAGGCCTACGTGGAGGAGCTGGTCCGCCACGAGCTCTACATGGCGCCGCTGGAGCGCCTGCACTCGCTGGCCTACCTGGGCGAGGAGACCGTCGAGACCCTCTCCGTGACGATGAAGTCCCGTGAGGCGACCCGCGCGCGTGTCATCGAGGAGCCCCGAGGGCCGGTGCGCCGCCCTCCCCCGCCTCCCGGTCTCGCCGAGGCGAGTCGCTGCCTCAACGAAGAGGCCCGTGCGGGACTCCTGGAGCGTGCATGGGAGCGTGACGCGGAGGTCGGCCTGCTGGCGGAGGCCGTCACGGCGCGGGCGCGCGCGAGCGTGCTGCTCGTGGGTCCGCCCTCCGTGGGCAAGACGTCTCTGGTGCACGAGCTGGTGCACCGGGCGGAGTCCTCCGCGTCGGGGAGTTCGCTCCAGGGGCTGGAGGTCTTCAGCACCTCGGGCGGCCGCATCATGGCCGGCATGCGCTATCTGGGGCAGTGGCAGAAGCGCGTGCAGTTGATGGTGAACGAGCTGCGGGTGCGGCGCGCGGTGCTCCACCTGGACAGCCTCTCCGAGCTGCTCTCCCTGGGCGGCGGCGACACGGGCCTGGACGTCGCGCGGCACCTGCTGCCCGCGCTGGAAGGGGGCGAAGTCGCGCTGGTGCTGGAGGCCACGCCAGAGGACGTCGCTCGCGCGGAGCGAACCCATGGCGCCTTCCTCCAGGCACTGCGGCATGTCGTCGTGGAGCCGCTGGTGCCCGAGAAGGCGCGGTCCGCGGTGCAGCAGGCCTCCCAGCGCGTCGCGAAGGCTCGCAAGGTGCGCTTCACCCCCGCCTCCCTGGAGCGCGCGGCGGAGCTGACGGAGCGCTTCGGTGAAGGCCCTCCTCCGGGTGGCGCGGTGTCGCTGCTCCGCGCCGCGACGGCGCAGGCCGAGACGGGGACGGAAGTGGACGCGGGCGCGGTGACCTCCGCGTTCTGCACGCGCACCGGCTACCCGAGGGAGCTGGTGGACTCCTCGATTCGCCTGGACCCGGACGCGCTGCTGCGCCGCTTCCGGGAGCGCATCGTCGGCCAGGACGAGGCCACGCTGCTCTTGCGCAACCTCGTCGTCACCCTGAAGACGGGACTCGCGGACCCTTCACGGCCACTGGGGGCATTCCTGCTCCTGGGGCCCACGGGCGTGGGCAAGACGGAGTCGGCGCTCGCGCTGGCGGAGTACCTCTTCGGCGACGTCGCCCGTCTGGCCCGCTTCGACATGGCGGAGTACGCCGCGCCCGGCAGCGCTGGGCGGCTGGTGGGCGAAGGAGGTGGTCAGCAGGGTGGGCTCGCGCGACGCGTGCGGGAGCAGCCCTTCGGCGTGGTGCTGCTGGACGAGGTGGAGAAGGCGGACGCGGGCGTGCATGACCTGCTGCTCCAGGTCCTCGGTGAAGGACGGCTGACGGACGGCACGGGCCGCACCGTCAGCTTCCGGAACACGGTGGTGCTGCTCACCAGCAACCTGGGCGCGGAGTCCGCGTCACGCTCGCTGGGCTTTGGCGGGGACACGCCTCGGGACATGGAAGCGCACTACCTGGGCGCGGCCACGGCCTTCTTCCGGCCGGAGCTGCTCAACCGGCTGGACCAGGTGGTGCCCTACCGCGCCCTCGCGCCGGACGTCATCAGGACGCTCGCGCGACGCACCCTGGAAGCGGCGCTGGGCCGCGAGGGGCTCTCACGGCGCGGGGTGAAGGTGAGCTTCGGCGAGGACGTGGTGGACTTCCTCGCGAAGGCCGGCTTCGACGCGCGCTACGGTGCGCGCCCGCTGAAGCGCGCGGTGGAGCAGCACGCCATCGTCCCGCTGGCGCAGTGGCTCGCGGCGCATGCGGGGACTCCGCACCGCCAGGTGACGCTGCGCGTGGGCACACAGGGGCAGCTGGAGCTGGAGGCCCGGACGTGATTCACGCACCAAGCAGTCTCACGGGACGGCCCTGGCTCCACGCCAGGATGTCCTCCACCGCGTCGCGGTAATAGACGGTTTGGTTCTCCCGCGTGACGTAACCGAGATGCGGCGTGAGCACCGTGTTGGGGAGGGACCTCAACGGGTGCTCGCGCGGCAGCGGCTCGACGGAGAAGACATCCAACCCCGCGCCGGCGATGCGTCGCTCGCGGAGGGCGGAGACCAGGACCTCCTCGTCCAGGAGCCCGCCGCGCGAGGTGTTGACGAGGTAGGCCGAGCGCTTCATCGCCCCCAGCTCCGACGCGCCCACCACGCCCTGTGTCCGCTCTCCCAACACGAGGTGCAGTGTGACGACATCCGACGAGGCGAAGAGCGTGGCCTTGTCGACGAGGTGTACTCCGGCGGCCTCGGCACGCTCGGCGGTCAGGCGAGGACTCCAGGCCACCACATCCATGCCGAAGGCGAGTCCCACCTTCGCCACCTGCGTCCCCAGCTTGCCGAGCCCCACGACGCCCAGGCGCTTGCCGGACACCGTCTCCGTCAGCCCCGTCTGCCAGCCCCCGGAGCGCAGCGACTGGTCCTCGGCGGGGATGCGCTTGAGCAGCGCGAGAATCAACGCCCACGTCAGCTCGGCGGCGGGGGCACCCACCGCACCCGTGCCACACACGATGATGCCCTGGCGTCGGCAGGCGTCCAGGTCGATGGCCGCGTTGCGCATGCCCGTCGTCACCAGCAGGCGCAGTCGAGGCAGCCGCACGAGGAGCGACGCGGGGAAGGCCGTGCGCTCGCGCATCGCGACGATGACCTCGAACTCCTGGAGCGACTGCGCAACGGCGTCCTCTCCGGCGAGCGGCGCCTGGAAGAAGCGCGGCTCGAAGCTGGAGGGAAGGAGCGACCAATCCGCGGAGATTCTCGCGACGTCCAGGTAGTCATCCAGGATGGCGACTCGCATGGGGAACCCTCCCGCCGATGACGCTGCCATGACGGGACAGCGAACGCACGCGTCGGCTCGCCAATTCGTCGAAGGGAGGAGGAGGATCCGCGACCGGCGCTCGGAAGCAGTACGGCTGCGCACGTCGTGGAGCCCGTGCCCGCCTGCCCGTTCGCCCTCCGCGATGGGCCGCGCCGCGCTGTCACCGGGAGGTGACGAGGCTCCAGCGTGACACGCATCTCCTGTCGCCCGGAGACACTCTGCTATCGTCGCCGACGCCCACTCCCCACCTGGTGCCGGACCCCTCCCCTTCATGCGCTGCGTCGACGAGACCGTCTTCATGAAGCTGCTGTTGGGCGAGCTGTCGCCCGAGGAGACCGCCGAGGTCGACTCCCACCTCGACACGTGCGCCGCCTGTCGCACGCTCGTCGCCGAGGGACTGCGCGCGCAGTCTCCGGACATCACCAGCACCGCGACGCCCACCGAGCCCCAGCCGCCGGCCACCCTCCGCCGTGACGACTCGGCGTTGGAGAAGGGCACGGCGGTGGGGCGCTATCTCGTCCTGGAGCTGCTGGGCGCCGGGGCGATGGGCGTCGTGTACGGCGCCTATGACCCGGAGCTGGACCGCCGCGTCGCGCTCAAGCTGCTGCGCACCGGCGCCCTGGGCCTGGACGTGGAGAAGGAGCGCGCCCACCTGCTGCGCGAGGCGCAGGCCATGGCCCGTGTCTCCCACCCGAACGTGGTGGCCGTCTATGACGTGGGCACCTTCGGCCAGCACGTGTTCCTCGCCATGGAGCGGGTGGAGGCCCAGACGCTGGGCGAGTGGCTCAAGGCCGCGCCCCGCCCCTGGCGCCAGGTGTTGGACCTCTTCCTGGACGCGGGCCGAGGCCTCGCGGCCGCACACGCCGCGGGCGTGGTGCACGGCGACTTCAAGCCCGCCAACCTCCTCATCGGCGGCGACGACAACGTCCACGTCACCGACTTCGGACTCGCGCGCCTGGGCGCCTCCACCACGCGCGAGAGCTCGCTGCCCGCGCGCACCGACACCCAGGTGGTGGAGCGCTCACTGACGGGCGGCACGCCGGCCTACATGGCACCGGAGCAGTTGCTCGGAGAGACTCGCGCCGGCGCCTCCGGAGACCAGTTCTCCTTCTGCGTGGCCCTCCACGAAGCCCTCTATGGCGCGCGCCCCTTCGAGGGCACCACCCTGGCGGAGCTGGCCGCGCAGGTGTCCTCGGGACAGATGCGTCCTCCACCCGCCGGCACGCGTGTTCCTCCGTGGCTGCGCCGCGTGCTGCTGCGCGGACTCTCCCGGCGCGCGGAGGACCGCTTCCCCCACCTCTTGGCCCTGCTCGACGCGCTCCAGAAGGACCCGGCCGCGCGATGGAAGCGAGGGCTCCAGCTCACCGGCGCGGTGGCGGTGCTGGCCGCCGCGGTGGGAGTCACCCACGCGGTGCACACCAGCGGCGCCCGCGCCTGCGCGAGCGCACCGCACGAGATGACCACCGTCTGGGGCGCCGAGCAGGCCGCCGCCATCCAGGCCGCGTTCACCGCCACCGGCCGCCCCTATGCCTCCGCCGCCTGGGAGCGCGTGCGCCGGGAGCTGGACGCGTACACCGCCGCCTGGACGACGACGCGCACCACCGCCTGCGAGGCCACCCGCGTCCGGGGCGAGCAGCCCGAAGAGGTGATGGCGTGGCGCATGCGCTGCCTCGACAACCGGCTGGCGGATGTCTCCGCCCTCACGCGCCTGCTGTCCCAGGCGGACGCCAGGACGGTGGACGAGTCGCATCGCGCGGTGAAGGGCCTGCCGCCATTGTCCGGCTGCTCGGAGGCGCTGGCTCCCGGCGGGGCCACGCTGCCCGAGGGCCCTGAAGCACGCGAGCGCCACGCGGCGCTGCGCGCGACGCTCGCACGAGGCCGAGCGCTCCTGGCCACCGGGCGCTACGCGGAAGGTGTCGCGCTGGTGGAGCCGACGGCGCTCGCGGCGAAGCGGGCGGCGAACCGTCACGACAGCGCTGAAATCTCCCTGCTGCTCGGTGAGCTGCGCGAAGGGGCCGGAGACTGGCGGGGCGCGGAGGCGTCGCTCTTCGAGGCGCTGAACGCGGCGGAGGCCACGCGCCAGGACGCCGTGGCCGCGCGCGCCTGGACGCTGCTGGTCCGCGTGTCCTGCATCGGTCTGGACGAGTACGAGCTGGCCTCACGCTGGAAGGACCGCGCCACCGCCGCCATCGAACGACTGGGCGGTGGCAACGAGCTGACCCGCGTCAACCTCCTCACCTACTCCGGAACCGTCCTGCGCAAGCAGCGACGCTTCGAGGAGGCGGTGGCGTTGCAGGAGCAGGCCCTGCTCATCGCGGAGAGCACCTTCGGTCCGGACAGCCTGGAGGTGGCGGATGTGCTCCTGGAGCTGGGGGCCACGCAGTGGGTCCACCCCCGACTCGCCGAGGCCCGGGCCCACCTGGAGCGCGCCGCCACCATCACCCGGCAGGCCCTGGGCGACGAGCACCCCGAGGTCGCCCGGGTGCGACTGGCCGTGGTCCCCGTGCTCCGAGATCAGGATGACCTGAAGCTGGCGGAGTTGATTGCCCGCGAGGCCCTCGGCGTCTTCGAGCGCACGCTCGGCCCGGACCACCCTCGCGTCTACGACGCGCTCAACGACCTGGCCTCCACGTTCGTCGTCCAATCGCGCATGGACGAGGCCCTCCCCCTCTACGAGCGCGCCTTGAGCATCGTCGCGAAGACGGACGGGGCGGAGAGCTATGGCGCGTCCGTCATCCACGCCAACCTGGGCGTCCTCTACTTCCACAAGAGCCTCTTCGACCCGTCCCTGGAGCACTTCCTGCGGACCATCGCCCTTCGCGACAGGTCGCGCGGCCCGATGGACCCGTCGCTGGTGAGCCCGCTGCGCCTCGTCGGGAAGATCATGCTCCTCAAGGAGCGCTACGCGGACATGGCGCACTATTGCCAGCGGGCCGTGGACATCATGCTCCTGCAACCGGATGACAGCTCCGGGCAGTGGACCCTCAGCCTGCGGGACCTGGGCACCGCCTTCCTCAAACTGGACCGGCCCGCGGAGGCGCTCGTGCCCCTGGAGCGGGTCGTCGCCGGCTGGGACAAGGCGACGCCGGGGCCCGGCCAGCGCACCGAGGTGAAGTTCCTGCTCGCCCAGGCGCTGTGGGAGTCCGGCAAGGACCGCGCTCGCGCCCTGAAGCTCGTCGCCGAGGCGCGGAACATGGCCATGAAGGACGACCCCTCGGAGAAGACGCTCCCCCTCATCAACGAGTGGCTCGCGAAGCACAAGCTCCGCTGAGCCCGGCCTCCACGCTCAGCGCGGCGTGGGGGACACCTGCCGCTCGGCGGGGCGGCCGCGGGTTCCCGCCGCCCACTCGTCCCAGACGTTGAAGGACTTCATCTGCTCGGTCAGGTCGGTGGCCTTCATGAGCGCCTCCACCTCCGCGCGGCCCTGTCGCGCCAGTCGCTCGTCCATGTTGGCGAAGCCCCACGCCAGCGCGCCCACCACCGCGGCATTGGAGCGCAGCGTGCGCGTGTCGCACTGGGCGAACTCGTCCGAGCGCGCGTGGTAGTTGGGCCCGTAAGTGGCGGACTCCTGGTTGGCGATGAGGTTGGCCACGCCGCTCAGCATGAAGTCCAGGTTGTCGGTGCCCACCACCGGCACGTCCACCTGCGTGAAGGGCCCCAGGCCCGCCACCGGGACGAGCGCGCGCTCCACCAGTGGCACCAGCGGCGGCCGGCCATTGGTGAAGAAGCCGTTGATGCGACCACAGCCGATGTCCACGGACAGCGCCATGGCATGCCCATCCAGCTCCGCCACGTGCGAGCGCACGTAACCCGCCGAGCCGTACATGCCCTGCTCCTCGCCATTCCACAGGGCGAAGCGGAGGGTGCGCGCGGGCTTGAGCCCCAGCCGCTTCATCTGCCGCGCCAGGTCGATGAGCATCGCCACGTTGGCCCCGTTGTCGAGCGCGCCGCCGCCCAAATCCCAACTGTCCAGGTGCGCACCCAGCACGACGACCTCCTCCGGCCGCGTGGTGCCGCGCAGCTCCCCGATGACGTTCTGCGCCTCGTAGGGCCCGCCTGTCTTCAGCTCCAGCGCGGCCTTCAGCGTGAGCGCGGTGCCCGCTCGCAACAGTCGCTGCGCGCGACTGGCGCCATCGCGCTCCATCACCAGCATGGGCCGGGTGTTCTTCGGCCCCGTCGACACGTTGTGACGGTAGAGCTGATTGCCCGGGCGACTGCCCATGTAGACGACGCCCACCGCGCCAGCGCTCGCCGCGCGCGCCTCGACTCCCACCGCCTCCGCGTACTCGCGGAAGAGGCCGTCCACGTCCCGCAGCTCCTCCGTCTCCACCAGGACGAACGCGCCCTTCGCCTTCGAGCCCACGCGCGTGAAGTCCGCCTCGGTGCCCCGGCCGACATCCAGCAGCGGCGCGGTGAGGCCGCCCTTCGGCGTCGCGGCGGAGAAGGGCATCGCCGCCACGCGGGGCGCGAAGCCCACGCCCTGTCCCTGCACCGTCGCGCTCGCGGACTGCTCCAACCACAGCGCGGGCATCCGGAAGGACTCCGCCGTCGCGGGCACACCCGCCGCGCGGAAACGCTCCAGCGCCCACTTCACCGCGCGACGGTTGGACTCCGAGCCCGTCGCGCGCCCACCCACCTCGTCCACCAGCGAGCGCAGGTCCTCCACCATCGGCGTGGGCCCCAGCACGGCCCCCGTCAACACCATCGCCTCGCGCTCGCGCACCCCGGGCTCCGGGGCCTCCCCTCGCGCGGGTGACACGAGGACCAGCGACAGCAATGCGGCGCTCCAACTCCACGACCTGGGGAATGGCGTCATGCCCCCAGCTTTCCCAGCCTCACGGGTTTCATTCAAGGCGCGGAGTGCCACGGCTTTCTCGGCACATCCGACTACCAGCACAAACTTCGTTTCACTTTGATTGCTTGAGTTTCAGTTTCAAGGGTGGCAGACGGGCGCGAACACCCAGGGCGGTCGCCGGAAGAGCGAAGCAACCCGCGCCTCCGTCCTCACTGACACGGGGCCGAGACGATGCGCCGAAACCTGAAGCAAGCCTGGCTGTGGATGTTGCCGGTGGCTTTCCTGAGCGCCTGTGGTGGCGCGCCCGAGGCCATGCTCGAAGACGGGACGCTGGAGGAAGGCGCCCAGGCGCTCATCTCCGCGCCGCCGATTCCTCCCAGCGGCAACATCGCGGACAGCACCACGCTCAAGGGACCGCTGACCATTGGCGGCGCGGTGGCGGGCTATCCGACCACCTTCCCGGGATACTTCGGCTACACGCTCCAGGCGAACGCGGGCGCGCAGCTGGCGTTGGAGGTGACGCACCTGGGCAGCTCCATGTACCTGGACACCGGGCTGTTCCTCTACGGCCCGAAGGACGCCAACGGCAGCTACGGCTCCACCCTGCACGCGCAGGATGACGACGCCGGCTACGGCACGCTGAGCAAGCTGGGCCTGGTGACGATTCCGAAGACGGGCGAGTACCTGGTGGTGGTGGGCTTCGTGAACGCGGTGGACAAGCAGTTCCGGCTCCAGGCGACGTGCATCGGCGGCACCTGCCTGCCCAACCCGCAGCCGGCGCCCGCGGGCGCCACGCTCACGTACGTGGAGCAGCCGCTCACCGAGCGGCTCCAGTACGCGCTCGACACGGCCAACACCGTGCGCGAGGACATGGTGTCGTACGTGCGTCGGCTCGACTACCAGTGGCCGTACGCGGGTGAGGCCACGCTCAACCAGGCCGCCGCGGCGGTGCTCGCCCAGAGCCGCTACAGCGGCTACCGCGGCGACCCGGCGCCGGTGGTGTTGACGCTGACGGAGATGAGCAACGCCATGTTCCTGCAGTTCAAGCCGCTGCTGCCCGTCATGCTGGAGACGTACAGCAACGGCACGGAGACGGTGCAGGTGAAGCGCTACTACCGCACGTTCTCCACGGGCCCCAACGGAGACAACTGGCGCTGGCTGTACGTCGTCCTCCTGCCCCAGTCGTACAAGGTGCTCGTGTACGAGCAGACGGCCCACGAAATCTGAAGCGCCCGGGCTGGCGGCCCGTCGAGCGCCAGCCCTTCGCTTCCGCCTCGCTTTCGGGGCGGGGCCAGCCTTCCGCCTGCTCGATTCCTGGCGGACGCGCGGCTCCCCTGGCGTCCCGTGGATGCACAGCCTCATGTGTGGATGCCGTGCTCCCGGAACAGCGAGCAGGCACCCCCACCCTGTCGGCTCGTCGAGGGTGAGAACGGCCGGGGGCACCGTGCGGGGACCAGGCGCCAGCGAGACGGAGAGAGAATCCATCGAGGGCATCTCCCCGGAGCAGTCGCGCTTCTTCCTGGAGACGATGGTCGCGGGGGCGCCCGTGGGCCTGGCCTTCGTGGACCTGGAGCTGCGCTTCATCCACATCAACGACGCGCTCGCGGAGATGAACGGCCTGCCACGCGAGGCCCACCTGGGCCGCAAGGTCCGCGACGTCGTGCCGGACCTGTGGCCCATCATCGAGCCGCACTACCGACAGGTCATCGACCGCGGGCAGCCGGTGCGCAACCTGGAGATTGTCGGCACCACCGCCAAGCAGGCCGGCGTCCTGCGCGACTTCCTCATCAATTACTACCCCGTGCGGGATGCGGGCGGCGCGCTGCAGGGCGTGGGCATCACGGTGGTGGAGACGACGGACCAGAAGCGCGCGAACCAGGCCATCCGGCTGAACGAGCAGCGCTACCGCTCGCTCGTGGAGGCCACCGCGCAGACGGTGTGGACCACCGATGCGCGGGGCGGAATCACCGAGCCCGCGTCCCGCTGGATGACCTTCACGGGCCAGTCGCTCGGAGCCCACCTGGGCCTGGGCTGGCTGGATGCCATCCACCCCACGGACCGGGGACGCTTCTTGAAGGAGTGGGCCTCCGCGCTGGAGACGCGGGAGCCGTACCGGGGGGAGCTTCGGTTGCAGTTCCACGACGGCACCTGGCGCGACGTCATCGTGCGCGGCGTGCCGGTGTTCGAGGAGGACGGACTGGTGCGCGAGTGGATGTCCACCGCGGAGGACGTCAGCGAGCGCAAGCAGGCGGAGCAGGAGCTGCGCCACACGACGAGGGCACTCGCCGCGAGCGACGAGCGCTACCGGACCTTCGTCGCCCAGAGCACGGAGGGCATCTGGCGTCTGGAGATGGACCCACCGCTCGACCTGCGCGCGACGGAGGACGAAATCGTCCAGGCCATGGCCGACACGGGGCACATCGCGGAGGCCAATGACGTCATGGCCCGGATGAGCGGCTTCGAGTCCGCCCGCCACATGGTGGGGTGCACCCTGCGCCAGCTCGTCACGCGAATCGGCGACATCGACGGGACTTCCATCCGAGGCTTCGTCAGGGCCGGCTTCCGAGTGCAGGATTTGGAGACGCGGCTGGTGGACCCTGACGGCGCCGCGAGGGTGCGGCTGGCCAACCTCTTTGGCGTGGTGGAGGACGGTTGGCTCCTTCGAGTCTGGGGGACGCAGCGGGACGTGACGGAGCAGGCGCAGGCACAGGAGGCCCTGGAGCAGAGCCGGGAGCAGGCGCGTCAGCAGGAGCACCAGTTGCGCACCATCACCGACGCACTCCCCGCGCTGGTGGCCTACCTGGACCCGGAGGAGCGCTATCTCTTCTGCAACCGCGCCTTCGAGACCTGGTTCGGCCAGCGCCCGAGTGACGTGGTGGGCCGGACCGTCCGGGAGGTCGGCGGGGAGATGCTCTATCCGCTCTTCAAGGACTGGGTGCGCAAGGCGCTGGCGGGAGAGCGCGTCAGCTATGAGACGGCGCTCGCCCTGAATGACGGCCGCCGGCTCCATGTCCAGTCCACCTATGTCCCGAGCACGGACGCCCAGGGCCGCATCCAGGGATGTGTCGTGCTGGTCAATGACATCACGGACAGGAAGCGGACGGAGGCGGAGGTGGAGGCGCAGCGGGCGCGGCTCTACGACATCCTGATGAATGCCCCGGCCTCCATCGCCATCCTGTCCGGGCCCGAGCAGGTCTTCAGCATCGTCAATCCCGTCTACAAGCGGATGTCCCACGACAGGGATTTGGTGGGTCTGTCACTGCGCGCGCTCTCGGTGGGGAACGAGAAGGGGCGGGTCTATTCCGAGGCGCTCGACGAGGTCTATCAGACAGGCAAGCCTCGGCGGCTCACGGAGATGCCGCTGCTCCTGGGCATCCAGGGTGAGCCCCTGGAGCAGCGCTATTTCAACATCATCTACCAACCCCTGCGCGACGCGCGTGGGCAGGTGGACTCGGTGATGTCCTTCGCGCTGGATGTGACACAGCAGGTCCTGGCCCGGCACCAGGCGGAGGAGCTGGCCGCGCACCTGGGAAGCCAGCAGAAGTGGTTGGAGTCGGTGCTGGACTTGAGCCCCATCGCCCTGATGTTGATGGAGCCGCACAGTGGCAAGGTGCTCTTCGCCAACCAGGCGTCGCAGCAGCTCTTCGGCGGGCAATTCCCGCTGGGAGTCCCGGTGGAGCGATACGACAGCTTCTTCCACGTCATCGACCCTCAAGGGGTCGCGATTCCCAACGAGGAGACTCCGGGGGCACGAGCCGCGCGGGGAGAGACGTTGCGGCGGACGCCGCTGACGTTGCGGATGGACCCGGGGGTGGTGCGCGAGTTCCTGGTGGACTCGGAGCAACTGCCCGCGATGCATGGACATCCGGCCACCGTGGTGCTGGCGCTCCAGGACGTGACGCAGTTGAAGGATATCGAAGTGCGGCTCCAGGAGGCGGTGCGGCTGCGCGACGAGTTCCTCACGGTGGCGTCGCATGAGCTGAAGACGCCGCTCACGCCGCTCCAAATCAAGCTCCAGGGGCTCGCGAGAGAGGCCGCGGCGCCCACGTCGGACGAGCACCTGCGGGAGAGCGTGCTGCGTGCTTCGGAGAGCACGTCGCTGCAGGTGCGCAAGCTCGCCGCGCTCATCAATGACCTGCTGGACGTCACGCAGCTCACGGGCGCGCCCCTGCCCCTCCAGTTGGGGCGGGTGGACCTGGCGGCCGTGGCTCGCGAGGTGGCGGACCAGCTTCGCTCGCAGGCGGCGCAGGCGGACTGTGTGCTGGAGGTCCAGGCCTCGGTGCCGGTGATGGGCTGGTGGGATGCGCGAAGGCTGGAGCAGGTGGTGAGGGGGTTGGTGTCCAATGCCATCAAGTATGGACCTGGGAAGCCCGTGCGCATCCGGGTGGAGGAGCGGGACGGCCGCGGGCGGCTGACCGTGCGGGACGAGGGCATCGGCATCGCCCACGAGGACCTGGGCCGCATCTTCGAGAAGTTCGGCCGGGCGGTGTCCTCGCGAAACTATGGAGGGCTGGGATTGGGCCTCTTCATCAGTCGCAGGGTCGTCGAGGCCCACCAGGGCACCATCCGCGCGGAGAGCCAGCGCGGGCACGGCGCCACGTTCGTCGTCGAATTGCCTCTCACGGGGCCAGAGCCGGTGACGCCGCCGTCCATTCACTGACGAGCGGACGGGCGCGGGAGTCGAGCAGGCGGCTGCACACCGTGCATCCCGTGGCGCACAAAAAGAGACCTCGCGGCGTCCCCGCCCGTGGCCCCTCATCCACGGTACGTGTCAGCACGGTGATTGCATTCGAGACACGTCGGCCGGCACGGCGTCTCCGCGTTGCTCCATGAAGAGCGAACCGGTGCCCGTGAGTTCAACACCGATGGTTGTCCTCGAGAATCCAGCATGCGTGGAACCGTGATGATGCGCGGAGGGTTGTGCGCGGTGATGTTCGCGATGGCGGGGTGCGATCCCGGAACAGAAGGGCCCCCGGCGGAACAGGGTGACCCGGCGGATATCGACAGGTGTGGCGATTTGTACTTCGTGGATGCGGCGGGGGCCGTGGCCTTCCCTGTCTGCGCGCCATACATCGTCGATTCGCAAGGGAATACCTGGAGGTTCAACCTGGAGACGGGCAAGCCCACCCACGAACTCTCCCACCCGGGGGTATTCACCACGCGTACCGACCTGACGAGCAGTGTCTATTTCGAGACGGCGGATTGCACGGGAGCGCCGTTCATGGCGCTCCCCATCATCCCGCGCATTCCATTTCTCGTGCTGGGCAAGTACCGGGTCCGCTCGGATGATGCGCCGTGGGCCAGGCACGAGTTCCGCTCCGCCTGGCAGGAGGATGGCTCATGCAATGGGTTCCAGGGCTTCCCTCCGGTCCGAGAATCCGGAGCCTTCCCTCTCGCGCTCGAGCAGGAGTTGACTCCGCCTGCGTCCTTCCAGGGCCCCCTGCACATCGAACACCGACCCTAGCGAAGCCGGCTCACCACCCCGGCGGAGCCAGCGCGCCAGGAGGGAGTGGCGACAGGAAGGCACTCTGGTCCAGGTCGAGCTGACTTCCCGAGTGGCCGTAGTACTGGTCTCGGCCTGAGTCGAGCACCACCGCTCCCGAGTAGATATCCCAGCCCGGATCCGACGTTCCGGGCCTCGCCGCGTACATCAAATCTCTCGCCGAGCGACAGAGGGCCCCAGTCGTGTCGAGCGCACGGTCCACGCCATCCGAGGGCACCACGTAGAGAATCTTCACCTTGTAGTCCGTGGTCCCATCCACACGGTCACTGGTGGTGCGCACGGTGGGACACGAGAACGGCGCGGGTGCCAGCGTGGAATCGACGAAGGTCGACTCAGCGGCCTCCGCGCGATGCCAGCCCACGCCCCCCAGGGCGACAACCACCATCCCCGCCCCCAACATGGACAGCGTCAGTCTGCTTGTCTTCTTCATGGACTCTCAGTTCCTCGTCCTGCGCGGAGAGACAGACTTCAAAGCGTGAACGCCACTTCGATGCCTATCAAACCACACGCACCGTGAAGACACTCGGCTCGGACGGCACCTTCACGGAGGGGCCAGCATCCCCACCCCAAGTCCACGCATTGACGCGGCCAGCCGCGCGCCCAAACCCATAGCGCGGCCAGCATCACCCCAACTCTACACAGGCACCGTCCGGATGATGGGCAGCTCGCGGACCCGAATCCCCGTGAGCGCGAAGATGGCATTGACGATGGCGGGCGCCACGGGCGGCACACCAGGCTCCCCTACTCCACCGGGCGCCTCTTCGCTGCGCACGATGTCGACATGGATGGCCCGAGGCGCATCGGCGATGCGCACCAGCCGGTAGTCCCGGAAGTTCGACTGCTCCGTCGCGCCTTCCTTCATCGTGATGGAGCCATACATCGCCAGGCTCATCCCGAAGATGACCGAGCCCTCCATCTGCGAGCGGACCCGGTCCGGATTGACGACGAGCCCCGCATCCACCACCACCCATGCCTCGTCCACCCGCGCCTTGCCCACCGCGTCCTTCGTCATCGACACCACCACTCCCACGTAACTGAGGAAGCTGCGGTGCGCCGCCAGGCCCAGCGTGCGCCCGTTCTTCGCACGCTCGTTCCAGCCCGACATCTCCGTGACACGCTCGATGACCCGGCGCAGCCGCCCCGCATCCACCGGGTGCGCCTCCACCGGCGCGCCATAGTTCGGCAGCGTCGTGACCCCCAGCTCCGCCACGGACACCTTCCGCGCGGGGCCAATCACTTCCAACAGGTTGTCACGCGGGTCCACTCCACGCGCATGCGCCAGCTCGTCCATGAACGAGCCCACCGCGTACGCATGGAAGATGTTGTTCACGGACCGCAGCCAGCCGATGCGCACCTTCGCGAGCGCCTCACCCATCTCCGCCCGGACATTGGGGATGTCGAGCGCCAGGTCCAGCACGCCTTGATTCAAATCTCTCGCCACCGGCCCCGTCACGTCCTCGGAGAACGTGGACCGGATGGCGGGAAAGGACGTGCGGTGCAGCCACGCCGTCGGCTTGCCTTGCGCATCCAGCCCCGCGCTGAGCTTCTGCGCACTGGCCGAATGGTAGTAGTCGTGACGGATGTCGTCCTCGCGCGTCCACTGCACGCGCACCGGCACCCCCGCCGTCTTCGCGAGGAACACCGCCTCCGCGACGAAGTCCGCCTTCGACTTGCGCCCGAAGCCACCACCGAGGAGCGTGACATTCACTGTCACCTTGTCCTCCGGAAGCCCCGCCGTCTTCGCCGCCTCCGTGCGCGCCGCCTGCGGGTGCTGCGTGGCCGCCCACACCTCACACACGCCCCCCGCCACGCGCGCCAGGGCCACGGGAGGCTCCATGGGCGCATGGGACAGGTGCGGCGCGTAGTACTCCGCCTCCACCACGCGCGCCGCGCTCGCCAGCGCCTTATCCACGTCACCCACGGACCGGGCCGGCTTGCCCGGCGCTCGCACTGACTCCAACAGCGCCACGCGGTACTTCTCCGAGTCGTAGGACTCGTTGGGCCCGTTCTCCCAGGTGATGTCCAGCGCCTGGCGCCCACGCATCGCCGCCCAGGTGTTCTCCGCCAGCACCGCCACGCCACCCCAGCCCTGGAACAGGTAGGGACGATGGGGCGGGGGCAGCTCCAGCACCTGCTTCACGCCCGGAATCGCGAGCGCGCGCGTCGCATCGAAGCGCGCCACCTTCCCGCCGACCACGGGCGGACGCGCCACCACGGCGATGAGCATCCCCGGCAGCTTCACGTCCGCGCCGAACACGGCCTTGCCCGTGACGTACGCCGGCCCATCCAACAGCGGCAGCTCCGAGCCCACGCGCCGAAGCTCCGAGAGCGGTCGGAGCTGGACGGCCTCCGCCTTGGGAACGGGCAGCTTCACCGCATCCGCCACCAGCTCACCGAAGCCGAGCGAGCGCTGCCCGTCCCGGAGGTACACGGCATGTTCGCGCGCTTCGCACTGCTCCGGCTTCACCTTCCAGCGCTTCGCCGCCGCGGCCACCAGCATGGTGCGCGCCGTGGCGCCCGTGCGGCGCAGGTCCTGGAAGACGCCTCGGATGCTGCTGGAGCCGTCGGTGTTCTGGTCCCCGTAGACGGCGTCGCCCACCGCCTGGACGACCTTCACGCGCGCCATGTCCGCGCCCAGCTCGTCGGCGACGACCACGGGCATGGAGCTGCGGATGCCCTGCCCCATCTCCGAGCGGTGACAGACGATGGTGACAAGCCCATCCGCCGCCACGTGCACGAAGACGTTGGGCCGCAGCTCCGGCGCCGACTTCACGCCCGGCGCCGCGGCCTCGGCCGACACCGTGGGCACCAGCCCCAGGGCCAGGCCGCCCACGGAGAGGTTGAGCCCTTCGAGAAAGGAACGCCGGGTGAACACCACGGGCTGCTGGCTCATCGCATCCTCGCTACTTCGAGTCAGGCACGCCCGCGGCCTTCTTCACGGCCGCGCGGATGCGCGTGTACGTCCCACAACGGCAGAGGTTGCCCGCGAGCGACTGGTCGATGTCCGCGTCCGTGGGCTGTGGCTTCTTCGCCAGCAGCGCCGCCGCGCACATGAGCTGCCCGGACTGGCAGAACCCACACTGCGGCACGCCCAGCTCCACCCAGGCGCGCTGGAGCGGATGGCCCCCATCGGGCGACAGCCCCTCGATGGTGGTGACCTCGCGCCCGTCCGCGCGACGGATGGGCGTCACGCACGCGCGCACCACCTGCCCATCCAGGTGCACGCTGCACGCGCCGCACAGCGCCTGACCGCAGCCGTACTTCGTCCCGGTGAGGCCGAGCACGTCTCGCAGCGCCCACAACAACGGCATCTCGGGGTCGACGTCCAGCTCCTGCTCGACGCCGTTGACTCGCACTCGGATGCTCATGGCCGCGCCTCCTCGCTGGGACACTGCGCACCCGTGGCGACCCAGGCCGCGACGAGCGCTCCGAACTGCGCCTGCGTCCCCGGCGCCGGCTGCCTGCCCGAACCCGGCGCCCAGCCCCACGCCACCAGCTCGTCATGCGCGTTGTGCTCGACCAGTTGCTCCAACGTCTTGCCTCCGTTCCGCTTGGAGTCCTTGAGCTGCTCGCACAGCTCCCGGGGGCTCTTGCCCACCCACGACATGGAGCGCGGGGCCACGTGCCAGTTGGGCGCTCCCGGTACCCGCGCCAGCTCCAGGTTCTTCTCCTGGTGACACCCCGCGCACTCCATGCCCACGACGCCCTTGTCCTCGGGGCCTCGCGTCACCGGAGGGTTGTGGAGCGTCTCGCCCGAGTCCTGATAGGGGCTGTCGCCGTCCGGGTGACAGTTCGAGCAGCGCGGATGGAGGTAGACGCGACTGGTCTCCAGGAACAGCGCGCGTGAGCGCTGCGCCGGGTCCTCGATGCGCTGGAACACGTCGAGCGGACGCAAGTCCCGCGCGTCCACCGGAGGTAACGACTCCCATCGCGTCGCATCGGAGTCGGGCTGGCGCCGACACCCTCCGGCACCCGCGAGCAAGACGACGGACGCCATGACCGGAAGAGCACGCATCATCGCGGCGAGGTTCCGGCATGTCGGCCATCACCACAAGCTGAATGTTCCAGGGCCGCGCACCACCGGACGGAAGGTGGGAGTCACGCCCCTGTTTCGCGCTTCACCGAGGAGCGGAGTCTCGCGGGCGCCGAGCGGGCACTCGCATGCGCCGCGAGCGACGCACGGGAGGCGCGGGCGGCTCGCGACGCGGGCCCTGCCGGGGCACTTCCGACAGAGGGGGCACGGGAGTCCTCGCCGCGCGCGGCTTGCTGGAGGCGGTGGGAACCATCATCAGCAGCCAGAGGAAGTCGTACATGGACGTGGACCTCAGAAGCCTCGGAACAGGGGACGGCCGTGGGACAGTCCGGCCCAGGGAATCGCGAAGGAGACGAGCAGCGTCGCGAGCAGCAGGCCCAGGGCCCACAGGCGGTGACGGGCCACGGGCGCCTCCGCGCGCTGACTCAGCGCGGACGACACATGCACGGCGGTGAGCGCCAGCAGCATCAACGTCGGATGCTCGACACTGAAGAAGCGCAGCGCGGGGACGCCCAGGCTCGCGCGCAGGCCGCCCTCCAGCGCGGGAGGCGTGAAGGGACTCAGGCCGAAGTAGAGAATCAGCCCCAGCAACATCTGGGAGTCGAAGGCGGAGACCACGAGCACCTGGAGCCGACGGTCCGCGGGAGTCCAGCCCCTTCCACCGAGCCAGCCGCGAAGCGCCCTTCCCAGCGCGAGCAGGACGAGCACCACCACCGCCCAGCGCAGCCACGAATGGAGGAAGAGCACCACCGGATACGCCATCGCACTCACCTCTCCAGCGCTTCGGACGTCTGTCACCCTAATGGACCGCGAGCGCCGCCTCGTGCGTCTTGGTGACGCACCCCACGTCAATCACTGCCGCACGGGGTGCTTGGACAGCTTTCGCTGGAGGCTCCTGCGTTGGATTCGCAGCAGGCGGGCGGCCTGGGAGATGTTGCCGCCGCAGTCCGCGAGGACGCGCTGGATGTGCTCCCACTCCGCGCGCGCCAGGGATGGCACCTGATGCTCCAGCGCCACGGCCTCGCCCGCCGGCAGCGTGGCGCCCGCGAAGGCCAGCAGGATGTCGTCCACGTCCACCGGCTTGGCGAGGTAGTGCGTGGCGCCCCGGCGCACGGCCTCCACCGCGGTGGCGATGCTTCCGTAACCGGTGAGGACCACCATCGTCGTGCGCGAATCCAACGCCTTCAGCTCGCGGACCAGGTCCAACCCCGAGCCGTCCGGCAGGCGCAGGTCGATGACCGCATACCCCGGGCGCAACACCCGCGCGCGCTCCAGCGCCTCCTTCGCGCTGCCCGCGCCATGCGCCGCGAAGCCCTTGCGTCCGAAGGCCTTCACCAGTCGCTCGCGATAGGGCTCGTCGTCGTCGATGACGAGCACCACCGGCGACACCTCAGGCGGCGACATGGATGGGCTCCCTCCGACACGGCAGCTCCAGCGTGGCGCGCGTGCCCCTGCCTTCTTCCGACGACAGCTCCAGTCGCCCGCCGCACAGCTCGGCGAAGGTCTGCCCCAGGAACAAGCCCAGCCCCATCCCCTGCCCCGGAGGCTTGGTGGTGAAGAACGGCTCCCCCAGGCGCTCCAGCACCTCGCGAGAGATGCCCGTGCCCTGGTCTTCCACCACGAAGGTCGTCCGCCCCGCGTCGCCACTCACGCGCACCGTGACGGGAGCCTGGGACGCGTCGCTCGCGTGCAGGCCGTTGCGCACCAGGTTCGCCAGCACCTGGACCAACCCACGCATGGGGAAGCAGAGGGACAGGTCCGGGCTCTCCTCGAAACGCAGGCGCGCCAGCTCCCCCGTCGACAACTGCTCGCGAAGCCGCTCCAGCACCACGCCCGTCGTCGTCTGCTCCGGCACCTCGCCGTAGGTCTGCCCCGCCCGCGCGCTCATCCGCTCCAGGATGTCCCGACACCGCTCCACCTGGTCCCGGATGAGGCGCGCATCCTCGAGCGCCTCGTGCGGCTCCTCCAGGATGAGGGCCTCCAATTCATTGGCTGCAATCGCGATGGTCCCCAGCGGCGTTCCCAGCTCGTGCGCCGCGCCCGCAGCCAGCGTGCTCAACGACGCCAGCTTCTCCGCGCGCGCCGCGAGCAACTGGGCGCGCACCAGGGCCTCCTGCCTGTCCCTCAGCGCCGCGGACACCCGCGCCACCATCAGCGCGATGAGCATCACCGTCAGCATGAAGGCCACCCACATGCCCAGCACATGTCGCGAGCCACTCGGCGCCGAGCCCGACACGTGCGCCAGCTCCCGCAGCGGGACATGGACGTGGAGCAGGAGCGCGGGCCCCAGGATGGACAGCAGCGACAGGCCCACCGTCCAGCGAGGCCCCAGCACCAGCGCCGCCAGCGTCACGTGCACCAGGTACAGCATGGCGAACGGGTTGTCGGGCCCTCCGGACAGCGCGAGCAGCGCCGTCAGCAGCATCGTGTCGAACGCGAGCACCCCGCCCAGGTGATGGGCCTTCACCACCGGCGCGCGGAGGAGCCACAGGGTGAGGAGCAGGTTGGACACCCCTGTCGTCGCCACCACCGCGAGCAATGGCAACACGGGGAGGTCGAACCCCAGCCCGCGCACGGCGACGAAGACCGTCAGCGCCGAGCCCCCGACGGCGTGCCAGCGCAGGCGCACCAGCCAGCCGAGGGCAATCGCGCTGGACGACAAGAGGTCCACCACGTCCTGGGTGGAGCGATGGAAGGCGGAGCGCTGGCCGCGCGGGGCCGCCTGCGAGTCGGTGAGCGGGCGGAACACGCCTCTTCTTACCCCGGGAGTCCCCTCGTCGCGAGCGCGTCAAGTTGACGCAGGGCCTTCGAGTCACCGAGCCAGGGAGGCGGGACACAGGGCCCCTGCTTCCCTGGCCGGTGCGGGCCGACGACGCTTGCTCAAGCAGCGTGACGCCAGCCCGTGGGCCGTCAGATGTAGCCCATCAGCTCGGCACGGTCCAAGGCCTCGCCCTTCGAGGTGTAGGACGAGTACCAGGACGTGTTCTTCGTCCCGTACTGGTCCTTCTGGAAGTGCGAGTGGGGACCGGTGGCGTTGCCCGTGCCACCCAGGTTGCCGACCTGGCAGCGATTGCACGTGCGGTCATACGAATCGCTGGTCTTGATCCAATGCCACTGGCGGAAGGACCAGCCGCTGCCGAGGTCGAGCTTCGCCTCGTTCTGGTTGCCGCTGCCATTGCCGTTGCAGACGACGCCGGAGGTGCGGACCGTCACGTTCCAACGGACGCTGGCGGAGACGCCCGTCTCGGCGCCCCAGTAGTTGCAGCGCGAGTTCGCGACGTCCACGGCGCCGTGGTACGTGCCGCTGGAGTAGTAGGTGGTGGCCGTCACGGTGCTGGGGTACGGCGCGACGGCGGTGTACGCGAGCGCCGCGGTGGGGAGTGCTACCAGGGCCGTCAGCGCCGCGAGGCGCGACTTGGAGCTACGCATCGTTGTTCCTTTCGGGCCGACTGTGCGGCCCCCAGAAGGACTGCTGCTCATCGAGCCTGCTGCAACCGCTGCTTCTCCCTCAGGATCAGGCTCCACTCATGAAGACCTGTACTCAATGCCCGAACCCACGCGTCGACCTCCGGCGCGAGGCGCGGGTCGACATTCCTCAAGGCCGTCAGCTCCGGCACCGCGCTGGCGAAGCCCAGCCGCGCGAGGCTCTGGAGGATGGCCGTGCGCACGCCCACGTCCGACTCGCCGCGATACAGCGCCACCAGCGTCTGCCGCGCGCGGGACATCTCCGGCGGCGGCACGCCGCCCAGCGCCTTCGCCGCCGCCGCGCGCACCTGGGCATCATCTCCGCCCAGGAGCGTGTGGAGCTGCTCCGCCGACTCCTTGCTGATGGCCGCCGTGGAGATGTTGTCCAGGATTCGCGCCGTCACCTTCGAATCACTCGACGCCACGGCCGCCGCCACCGCCATGTCCGACGCGGGCCCGTGCAGTCCGGCGTAGACGAACTGGTTGTCCTCGATGAGGTTGGTGGCTGCCTCCATCCGCACCTCGGGTGAGGCGTCGCGCACCAGCCGCGAGTACAAATCGCCCGTGTGCTCCTCCGCGCTCGTGCGGCGCAGAGCCCGCGTCGAGGCCGCGCGCACGGCCGGGTCCGCGTCCGTGGAGGCACGCTTCCCCACGAGCTGGAGCGTGGCCGGGCTCTCACCCCGCTCCGTCTTCGCGACCAGCGCCGCCGCCAGGTGCTCCACCATGACGGGCTCCGTCTCGCGCTCGAAGGCCGCGCGGAGCTGCTCCTCCGGCAGCGTGACGGCGGACTCCTTCAACAGCTCTCGCAGATAGCGGCGGTAGGCCGGAGACTTCGACTGGAGCCCGCGCCGGATGGAGTCCATCAAGCCCTCGACGGAGCACGTCTCGGGTTGGAGCGCGGGGGGAGGCGGCGGCGTCTCCGTCGCGTGCGCGAGAGATGACAACGTCAGCAGGCACAGGGCCCGGGCCAGCAGGAAGGTGCGCGTCATGGAGAGCTCAGTCGCGGTGGAGGCAGCCGTAGGGGTCCTGGTCCGCGAGCGCGAGCCACACACGCTCGAAGTCCAGGACACCACTGGCGTAGATGCGCTCGAAGTCCTGGTACGTCGGTTGGAAGCGCGGGTCGACGAGCGCCATGTTCGCCATGACAGGCAGCGCGTCCTTGCCCGCGGCGCGCGCGGAGAAGCGGAACAGCGACCAGCGCACGCACACGTCCTGCTCCGGCTCGAAGGCGCGCGCGAAGGTCTCCAGCACCTTCGCCCGGTCCGCGGACAGCGACAGGTTGTGCGCGGCGGCGCCGCGTCCGTCGGGGCTGCCCTCGGTGGTGAGGACCTTCGCGAAGCCGTCGGTGGCACTCGCGTCCAACACGGGCGCGGTCTCCATGGGCGTCGACAGCGCCATGTACCGCACGTGCTCGTCGAGCGACTGCGTGCCGATGCTCAAGAGCTTGTCCAGGTAGGGCGCCGCGTTCGCCGACCGCTCATGGTCGTTCTTCATCACCCGGGCGATGGTTCGCGCCGCGGCCCAGCCCGCTTCACCCGAGGCCGGGTCCTTGGCGAAGTCCGCCAGCTTCCCGAGCGCGTCGGGCGACAACTGCTTCTGGGTGTCCAGTGAGGACAGCACCCCGGCGCGCCGCTCCGGCTCCAGCGCCACGTCCATCCCCAGCTCCAGCATCTTCCGGGAGACCTCTGGCAGGTGGACGGCCTCCGAGTCCTTCAGCGCCATCGCGAAGACCTTGAACTCCTTCGGCCCCGCGTCGCGCGTCCACTCCAGCACCTGGCTCGCCCGGCCCGCGTCGTTGCCGATGAGCTCCGTCAGCCGCTCCTTCAAATACATGCGGACCAGCGGGTCCCTGGAAGCCAGCAGCGGCGCGGCCCACTCACGGAACGTGTCGATACTCACGCCCTCGTTGAAGCGCTCCAGGTCGCGCCAACACGTGGTGGCGTCGTACCGGGGCGCCCCCGCCACGGCCTCCCCTGCTTCAGCGGCCGGAGCAGCGCCGGCCCGTCCCTGCGCGCGAGCGGAAGCGGAACCACCGGAGGCGGAACGAGGCTCCCCCGGCGCGACGTGGGCACCCCCGTCGCCCCCTCGAGAGGCCACCAGCCCCACCACGGTCAGCAACAGGAGCCCACCGCCCAGCAGGGCGATGGCTCGACGACGGTTGAAGCGCGAGGGCCCGTCCGGGGGTGTAGGACGCGAAGACGATTCGGGACTCATGCCGCACCGACCCTACTACGCGGACTCCGAGTCTTCCTCTTGATATCTTAAAAAACGGTAATTTCGGACCAACCACACAAACTGGGAGTCCAGCCGACAACGCCCGGAGTGTGTTTCAGCGGCCCCAAGACGGCTCACGGAGCGCTCGGCGGCACCAGGGAGCTGGTCGCCATCAGCAGGTTGCCGGAGGCGTCCTTGGCCAGCGCATACAGCTTGATGGGGCCCTTCACCGTGGCGGGAACCTTCACGCGCCACGAGTCCGGCGTCGCGCCGGGACTGGCGCGCAGACGGATGACCTCGCCGCGCTCATACCGGGTGGCCGCGCCCCGGAAGTTGTAGGCGAAGGAGACCTCCAGCGGCGCGTCGTCGGCCTTCTTCACGTCCAGACGCACGTCGGCCCAGGTCCCCGTGGGCTCTTTCTTCACGGCGTCCACGGTGAGGCCCTTCAGCTCGGGCAGGGGCGTCGCCGGCTTCTGGCCCGTGTACGCCTCACGCACCGCGTGCCACGAGGGCCGCGTCGACTTGCCCGACATCATGCCGAGCCAGAGGCTGGTGTGGTCGAACGTCGCGCTGTAGTTGAAGACGAACAGGCCCAGGCAGTTGCCCGCCTTCACGTGGGGCGCCAGCGCGTTGTTCCACGCGTCGACGATGACCGCGTACTTCTCCTGGTCATCCGGCTCCCGGGCGATGCCGTTCGCGTCCTTGGGCGCCTCCCACTCGCCCTGCGCGCCGAACTCGGTGATGAGCCAGGGCTTGGTGCCGCCCTCCTTCTTCAGCGCGTCCGGCAGCACGTGCACGCCCCGGCCATAGACATTGAGGCCATACCCGTCGAGCGACGGGACGAACTTCTCCCACCACTTCACCGCGAGCACCCAAGCGTCCACGGAGATGACCGGGTGATTTGCATCCGCCTTCTTGATGTCCTGGACCACGCTCTCCAGGAAGCGCGCGTAGGCCTCCTTCGCCGCGTCATTGGGGCTGTTGAGGATGACCTCGTTGCCCAGGCCCCAGGCCAGCACCGCCGGGTGGTCCTTGAGGCGCTTCACGCTCTCCAACGTGTCCGCGCGCTGCTTCTTCATGCCCGCCACGTCGGTGAGGTAGTCGAACGAGTCGTCATCCTCCGCGCCGGGTTGGCCATGCCGCATCCACAGCCCGACGAGCACCTTGAGGCCATGCTTGTGCGCGGCGTCCAGGAGCAGCGTCGTCTCCGCGCCCACGCCCCACGTGCGCAGCGTGTTGACGCCCAGGGCCGCCAGCCGCGCGCAGTCCTGCTCATACGCCGCCGAGCCGCCACTGCCGCTGAAGGTCACGCCCTTGGCGACATAGGGCCGCCCATCCACCTGGAGCTGCCATTGCCCGTCCACCCTCGAGAGGGCGGTCCGGGCCTCGGCGGCCAGGGCCGGGAACAGCACGAACGCACACAACAACAGCAGGACGCTGCGAGTGGGGCGAAGGCAAGGGGCCATGGGGCGGGGATGGTAACTCGTTTCAGCTCCCATTTCCGGCGTCCCATGAATTCCCAGAGAAGGAATCCGGGGGTCGCCGTTCACCTCGCCAGCAAAGGAGCAACCACGATGAACTTCTTGGGAAGCATCCGCCAAAGCCGGCGGCGAGTCTGGGGAATGGCCTGTGCGCTGGTGTTGAGTGCCTGTGGAGACAATCTGCCGCCAGGAGAGGACGGGCCTCCGGCGGAGGAGCTGGAGACGGGCACCACCTCGCAGCCGCTGGCGTTCTCCTCGCCCATGGAGTTCTCGGAGCTGCGCGGCCTGCCCGCGGGCCCGGCGACGATGGACACCACGGTGGGCGAATTGCTCGCGGTGCTCCCCAGCCCCCGCTTCGACGACTTGCGGGGCGTGCTCACCGGCCGCCACCAGCCCACCGAGAAGGTGCGCGTGCTGACGTCGTATGCCCGCGACTATCCGGTGTTCCTCAAGGGCAACCAGGCCCTGCTGCCCAACGCCGACGGCGTCCAAGCCCTGCAGAACCCGGTTGTCACCTGGCAGACACTGCCCGGCAACGCGTGCAGCTTCAGCCACGCCTGCGCCAACCTGTATGAGGTCTCCGAGCAGGACCCGACGCAGCGCAAGTACGCGGCCATCGTCATCGTCGCCCCCAGCGTGGAGCTGGCGGGCCCGGTGGACACGGGCGGCGCGACGCTCGTCATCGCCTCCGGTTCGTACACGTCCCGAGGCTTCCCCCTGCGCACCGTCCCCGGCGTGCGCACCGCCCAGGCCGACCCGAATCCGGACGACGCGGTGTTGCCGCCCGGGCGCGGCGGACAGAACGGCGGCAGCTTCGTGCTCTACACCAACGAGCTCAACGGCGTGCGCGTCAACACCACGGCCGAGCGCGGCGAGGACGGCTGGCTGGGCGCGGATGGCACGTCGACCGCCATCAACCACACCATCACCGGCAACAACGGCCCCGACCCCAAGCTCAACTGCACCGGCACCGTCATCAAGGCGCCCCAGAATGGCAGCAACGGCGGCAACGGTGGACGCTCGGGCGACGTCGTCATCCGCTACACGTCCCTGCGCGGTCCCGGCCTGGTCAACGAACCGAACAAGGCCTCGCCCGTGACGCCCGAGCAGTGCTTCATGGACGAGGACCTGCAATGCCAGAGTCTGCGCTGCCGGTGGAACCCCGCCATCGCCCTGTGCGACCTGCTGACGGAGGCGGACAACGCCCAGTGCAGCGACGGCATCGACAACGACAACAACGGCTACGCCGACTGCCAGGACTACGCCTGCTCGAAGAACCCCCACGTCACCGTGTGCTCGGACGCGACGTGGAGCCCCATCCAGAAGGAGTCCTCCGCCGAGGCGTGCAGCGACGCCAAGGACAACGACGGGGATGGCGCGGTGGACTGTGCCGACACCAAGTGCCGCCTGCGCGGCTTCTGTCAGCAGTCGCGCCCGTCCAACAGCGAGTTCTCCGAGGACGCCTGCGACGATGACAAGGACAACGACGGCGACGGGTACACCGACTGCGCCGACTTCTCCTGCCAGAACTACTCGACGACGTGCGGGGAGGCGGGTGAAGGCGGCGACGAGGAGTGTCGGGACCTCATCGACAACGACAATGACGGCCTGGGCGACTGCTCGGACCCGGGCTGCTTCGGCAACCCATACTGCAACCTGGGCCCGGCGCTGGTCCTCACCAACGGCCTGGAGGAGGCGAGCGACGCGGCCTGCGCGGACGGCATCGACAACGACTTGGACGGCCACAAGGACTGCGACGACTACGAGTGCCGCTTCAACCCTCGCGTGCTCTCCGCGTGTGGCACCGAGCGCACCCCGCAGGCCTGCTCGGACGGCATCGACAACGACGGCGACGGCAAGACGGACTGCCAGGACTCCAACTGCGCGAACAACCCGTACGTGAAGGTGTGCGAGCCCGACGACTATCCCTTCCTCCAGGAAGCCACCGCGGCCACATGCAGCGACGGCCTGGACAACGACAGCGACGGGTTCAAGGACTGCGCTGACTTCCAGTGCGGCAACAGCCCCCTGACGGGGAATGTCTGCGGCGCGCAGGAGAACACCTATGCGCAGTGCACGGACGGCCTGGACAACGACAACGACGGGTTCAAGGACTGCGCCGACACCACCTGCCGCAACAGCCCCTTCATCGGCGATCTGGCGTGCAGGAACAAGGTGCAGACGTGGCATTCCGTGTCCCTGTCCGAGTCCTACAACGGACGCTACGTGGACACGCGCGCGGAGCTCGTCACCGCGGCCCCCGTGGGCGGCAAGAAGGGCCTGGGCGGCAACCGCGCATCCAAGACGGTGACGGTGACGGTGCTGGAGTCCCCTCCTGGCACGTGTGAGCACTGGGAGACCTACCTCTGCACCCCCCGGGAGGAGCAGCGCACCTGCTTCATCGGCACCAAGTCCACCGCCGGCACGGCTGGCGCCACCGGTACCGCTGGCACGCAGCGCATCCTCCGCTCGGCGCGCCGGGACGTGGACATGCTCCGCGCGCTGCTCGCGCCCCAGTCATGGCGCGTGGCCCAGGCGAACGGCAACACGTACTTCAAGCGCGGTGAGCTGCGGAAGGCCGCCTTCATCTACATGCAGAACGTCATGGAGATGGGTGGCATCCTCGCCCAGGCGGGCCTGGTGTGTGACGAGCCGCTCGGCGCGCAGGCGCCCTTCTCCTCCGCGTACCTGTACGGCGCGCTGTGCCCGCTGATGGCCCACGACGTCACCCGCCTGAGCTACATCCAGGGCCAGCGCAACTTCTACGGCCTGGCCAGGGAGACCCCCTTCAACTCGCACCTGCGCTACGAGCAGCTCCGCGCGGAGTTCGACTCGCTCTACGACGTGCTGGACAGCTCGGTGAACCAGTGGCTCGCGCTCTCCAATGGCATGCAGCTGTCCGCCTGGATGACGCAGAACCAGGCCGCGATGAACGCCGACGTCGTCGCGCTGGAGGCAGAGGAGGCCGTGGCCAACCAGCGCATCACCGCGGCGAACGCGGCGCTGACCGCCCTGCAGACGTCCATGAACAACCGCAAGGCCGCCATCACCCAGCTCACCGAGAGCATCCAGGCGACGGACACCCGCATCACCAACCACTACAACTCCAACAACAAGAACTTCGGAGACTTCGTCCTGGACCTCATCGGCAAGGTGGCCGCCGCGTACGGGGGGCAGTTCGCCACCGCCCTGGCGGGGAAGAGCGCGGAGAGCCTGTGGAGTGAGGTGAAGAAGAGCTTCAAGTCGGAGACCAGCGCCACGCCCGTGCCCGGCGCCGGGCCGACGAGCAGCGCGAGCACGTCCGTGCAATCCCTGGTGTGGGAGGCGCTGAAGACCAGCGCCACCGAGGCGGCGAAGACGAAGCCCTTCAAGGACACGCTGACGACGGGTGGCACGCAGCTCTGGGACGTCGTCTCCGGCAGCCAGAAGAGCCCGGCGCGCAGTGTCATCTCGGACGAGGTGAAGAAGGAGATTCTGGCCCAGTCCCAGGTGGAGATCACCCTGGACCTGCTGGACCTCCAGGCCCAGCTCGTCAAGGCCCAGGCGGACTACAAGCTGGCGCTGATGGAGCGCGACACGGTGCTCCTGCGCCAGCGCAACGCGGTGGCGGCGCGCGACGCGCTCAACGACATCCTCAACTTCGGCAGCGGCACGGAGCTGCGGAAGTTCGACCAGCTCCTCATCGGCCAGCAGGTGTACGCACGGGCGCTGCGCACGTTGGACCAGCTCACGATGCGCTACTGGGAGCTCATCCGCGTGGCGGAGTACCAGTACCTGCCCTTCGACCCGAGCACCGGTGGCAGCGCCATTCCCGCCTCGTTCCGCGACAACATCGACTTCCACCTGGGCAACTACCCGGACATGAAGACGCGGCTGGTGGAGGGCCTGGACAGCCTGGCCTCGCACACCGTGCAGAGCCCGGCGCAGTACTACCGACGCCTGCCCGCGAGCGACTTCCATGCGCTGTCGGCCAACGAGCTGGAGCGACTCAAGCCCCTGGGCGAGCTGGTCAACGGGGCGACGACGTACCGGGGCGCGCGCTTCCAGGTGACGGCGACGGACCTGGCGGCCTCACCGCTCCTGGCCCTGCGCAAGGGCCACCGCGTGCGCAACGTGCGCGTCAACGTGGTGACGACCAGCGGCACGACGGCCACCGTGCCGGCCGTGCTGGTGCGCGACACGATGGATGGCTTCAAGCTCGGCAACCACTTCGCCGAGTTCGAGCTGCTCAGCAGGGACAACTACACCTCTGGAGGGACCCGGCAGGTGCTCCACTACGTGTCCTTCTCCGCCTGCGGGTCCGGCCTGCCGGCGTGCGACATCGCCAACGCGGCCTGCGCCACGCCCTTCCAGGCGGCCTCGTTCGTGGACGCGTGCAGCATCGCCCTGGGTGGCTCCACGCCAGCCACCAACTCCTTCCATGACCGGAGCCTGTTGGGCGAGTGGACGCTGCTCATCGACACGGCGAGCTTCACCGGCGTGGGACAGGTGCGCGCGGCGGAGGTCGTCTTCCTGACGCTGGGCAGCGCCATCTGACGTCGGGGTGACTCCGGGTGCGGGCTCGCGACGAGGCGGGCCCGCCCCCGGAATTTGGGGTGGCTCCCACGCTCCGGGTGCCGCAGCATGCGGCCCATGGAGACTCCCAAGCCCGTGCCGACGGCGCTCACCATCGCCGGCTCCGACAGCGGTGGTGGCGCCGGCATCCAGGCGGACCTGAACACCTTCTCTTTCCACCGCGTGCACGGCACCACCGCGCTCACGGCCATCACCGCGCAGAACACCCGGGGCGTCACCCGCGTGGACGTCCTCCCCGCCGCCGCCGTGGCCGCGCAGTTGGACGCCGTCGCCGAGGACCTGGGCGTGGGCGCGGTGAAGACGGGCATGCTCGTCAACGCCGACATCATCTCCGTCGTCGCGTGGCGGCTGAAGGCCCTGAAGCTGGGCCCGCTGGTGGTGGACCCCGTCATGGTGTCCCGCGCCGGAGCGCGCCTCATCGACGACTCGGCCGTCGGGGCCCTGAAGGAACACCTGCTCCCGCTCGCCGACGTCGTCACTCCCAACCGGCACGAAGCGGAGCTGCTCGCGGGGATGGAGCTGAACACGCTGGAGGACATGAAGGAGGCCGCGCGGCGCATCCATCAACTCGGCCCGCGCGCGGTGCTCGTCAAGGGCGGGGGCATGGCCGGCGAGCTTCGCGGGCTGGACGTCTGGTTCGACGGCGAGCGGCTGGAGACGCTGTTCCTGCGCGCGGTGAAGACGCACAACACCCACGGCACCGGCTGCACGCTGTCCGCCGCCATCGCCGCCTGGCTCGCCCTGGGACAGAGTCCTTGGGAAGCCACCCGTCGCGCCAAGGCCCACGTCACCTCCGCCCTGGAGCACCCGCTCGCCCTGGGGCGCGGCCATGGCCCCTTCAGCCACTTCTCCCCCTTGGGGACGCCCTCCTGACGCGGTCCGGAAAATCCTCCCGAAAACCGCTGTCGATTTCCCGAATCCCCAATCGACTCCTCGGCGGGAGACTGCGCTCCCCCATATCGAGAGGACCCACCCCATGAAGTACCTGCTGATGATCTACGAGAACGAGAAGGCCTGGGAGACGATGCCCAAGGCGGAGACCGAGCAGCTCATGGGTGAGTACTCCGCCTACACGGACTCCATCCAGAAGAGCGGCAACTTCGTCTCGGGTGAGGCGCTGCAGCCGACGCAGACGGCGACGACGGTGCGCGTGCGCGATGGCAAGCGGCTGACGACGGACGGCCCCTTCGCGGAGACGCGGGAGCAACTCGGAGGCTTCTTCCTGGTGGAGGCCAAGGACCTCGACGAAGCCATCGCGCTGGCCTCGCGCATTCCGAGCGTGCGGCTGGGCTGCGTGGAAATCCGCCCGGTGGTGGATTTCTCCGGCACCATGGGCTGAGGCCCGAAGCCCGGGCCCCGGGCGTGGAGGTCGGGGCCTGGGTGGAGCCTTCATGACGGACCTGCCGTCCCTGCTCGAGCGGACCTGGCGCGACGACTATGGCCGCATCGTCGCCACGGTCATCCGCGTCATGGGCGGAGACTTCGGCTCGGCCGAGGAGGTGGTGCAGGAGGCCTTCGAGGCGGCGCTCCTCCAGTGGCCGCGCGAGGGTGTTCCGACGGAGCCGCGCGCGTGGCTGTTGCGCGCGGCGAAGAACAAGGCGGTGGACCGGGTGCGCAGAAGCGCCCGGCTCGGCGCACGCGTGGACGCGCTGGAGGTCATCGCGAGGGTGGAGCAGGAGCTCGCCCCGACGCTCGACGGCAGGGACTGGCAGGCGCATCCGGATGACTCACTCCGGCTGCTCTTCACCTGCTGTCACCCGGCGCTGGCGGAGGACATCCAGGTGGCCCTGGCGCTGCGCACGCTGTGCGGCCTGACGACGGAGGAGGTGGCGCGCGCGTTCCTGGTGCCCGCCGCGACGATGGCGCAGCGGTTGGTGCGGGCGCAGCGCAAGATTCGCGACGCGCGCATCCCCTACGTCATCCCGGAGCCGGACGCGCTGGCCGAGCGCACCCGGGGCGTGCTGCACGCCATCTACCTGCTCTTCTCGGAGGGCCATTCCGCGACGGAGGGCATGGAGCTCTTGCGCATGGATTTGTGCGCGGAGGCACTGCGGCTGGCGAGGCTGACGCGCTCGCTGCTGCCGCGCCATCCCGAGGTGGCCTCGTTGCTGGCGTTGCTGCTGCTTCACCACTCACGTCGCCGCGCGCGCGTGGCCGACGACGGGGGGCTGGTGTTGTTGGACCGGCAGGACCGGAGCTTGTGGGATGCCTCGGAGATGAAGGAGGGCCTGGAGCAGCTCGACGCGGCGCTGGCGCTGGGCGCGCACGGGCCCTACACCGTCCAGGCGGCCATCGCGGCGCTCCATGCCCAGGCGAAGCACGCGGCGGAGACCGACTGGGAGCAGATCGCCGCCCTCTATGGACGGCTCACCGAGCTGGCCCCGGGCCCGGTGGTCGAGCTCAATCGCGCGGCGGCGGTGGCGATGGCGCGCGGCCCGGAGCAGGGACTCGCGCTGGTCGACGACCTGGAGTCCTCTGGCAGGCTGACCGCGTATCACCTGCTGCCGGCGGCCCGCGCGGAGCTGCTTCGCCGCCTGGGGCGCTGGCGCGAAGCAGAGGCGGCGTACCGCAGGGCCCTCGCGCTGGTGCGCACCGAGCCCGAGCGGCGCTTCCTGGAGGAGCGCCTTCGCGAGGTGCTCGCGAGCACCCCGCCCACGTCCTGACGCGAATGACTCCCGGCTCAGTTCCAGAGCTCGCGCGAGAGCGTGTCCACCATCGCCATGGCGACCTCCGGCGTGGGAAGACCGAGCTCGCGGATGAGCGCGGCATCAGTTGGCTCGGCCACCTCCGCGCGCAGGGTCTCCACGGCGCGCAGCCGGGCCTCGCGCACCGCCGTCCGCTCGCTCTCGGCAAGCCGCGCGCTCGCCCAGCGGTCGACGGCCCACGACAGGTCCGCGTGCCGCGTCTCGTCCTCGGCGATGCGCGCCATCACCTCGCGCACCTCTGAGTCCTCCGCGTGCAGGGACTGGTGGTGGGCCACCAGCGCGCCATACGTCTCGCGCACGCACCCCTCCACGGCGTTGTCCAACACCACCTCCGCGAGCGGCCGGGGCGGAAGCGAAGCCACCTGGGGCCGCTCCGGCGTCGCGCCGTACTTCCGGGCCAGACGCCCGGACACCTCCGTGTGCATCACCTCGTCCATCGCGCCGCGCAGCGCCGCATCCTGGAGCTCGACGTCAGCGCCATGAAGCGCCAGCTCCGCGCGCAGCCGAAGGAACGCCTGGATGGAGACCGCCTCCAGGTGGGCGACGAGCGCCAGGTGCCGCCCCACGGTATCCGCGCACTCGACGACGCCATCCGACTGGAGTCCCGCCGGCCGACGCCCCACGGAGCAGCCCTTGTCGCCGCGCTTCAGGACCTCACTGTCCTTCTCGACCACCTCGCCCGTAGCCGACACCTGGAAGAGGTATTGCGTCTCCTTCGTCCCCTCTCCGCAGGCGAAGCCCTTGCTCGCGACGACGTTGAAGGTGCCGTCCCCGTTCGCCTTCACCGCGCCGCGCTCCAACTGGGAGCAGCTCACGGTGTAGCCGTCCGCGAAGACCCGCAGCAGGGCCTCCTGGGGCGTGTCGATGGCACCCAGGAAGCTCAGGAGTGCCTCCAGCGAGGCCTTCGCCGCCACGGTGTCGCCCTCCGTGGTCGCCAGGTAATACGACTCGCAGAACAAGTCACAGGAGGAACGAAAGCCGCCCTCGGGGGCCAGGGCGTCGAGCTCCGCCTGACACGTCGCGGGCTGGGACGCCGTCGCGCAAGCCGTGCCCGAAGACGACAGCACCTCATGGAAGCGCGGGTCGCGCTGGTCCCCGGTGTCCTGGCTCCGACGGAGCTGCACCAGGTCCGGCTGCGTCGCGGGGGACAGGCCGCTCATCGCGAGCTTCCAACCATCCTCACACACGGGAGGCGAGTAGCCCTTCAGGTCCAGGCCACCGCAGCCGGCCAACAACAATGGAGAGGCCAGCGACGCTCGCAGGGCCTTCGCGAAGAGCTGCCGCAGTTGATTCGAGTCCATGAAAGGCTCCCATCGAGTGAACCCGGTGCCAAAAGCAATGCAGGGGCCAGGAGCGCGTCACTCGGAGAGACGTCTGAAACGCTGACAAGCGCACGCCGTTTTCTCCCCACCTGCTCAGAAATCTGAGGTGGCGAAGACGCCTCCCGGTGCCCGGGACGTCAGTGGGGCCGCGGCGTCGCCGCGCCTTCGTCGAGCATGCGCACCACCACGATGCGACAGGCCGAACACACCACGCCCGCACGTTCCCAGTGGACCTGGTCTTCCAACTCGCTGGCGTCCTCTGGCCCATCCTCCAACCGCTGGACCAGCTCCGCGAGTGCGTCCCTGTCCCCGTCTTCAGCCTCGTCACCGGAGTCGAGCACGTCCTGCTCGCCCTCCAGCACCAGGTTGAAGCGGTAGTAGACCTCGCGGGGGTTCAGGGCACGCCCACACGTCGCACAGTGCCGGGGTCTTGGCTCCGTCATCGCAAGTCCCACCCTCGCTCGAGTGAGCAGCCGCCATGGCAATCCGCCATCCCCAGCGTGGCACACTGCCACGCCCTTCCGACACTACTCCATGAATTCAGGGAGATAGTTTGAGGCACGAGTATTGCTGTTGGACCCGTGGTTCTTGTCACCCCCCAGGTCCCCAGCAGCGTGCCCCCCACATGACTCCGTCGTCAGATCCCGAAGTTCCGGGGCGCCAGGTCCTGGCGCGCCCGCGCGGCCGCGGCTCGCCAGGGAGGCTGACGCTTCCCGGGGCGCTCGCCCTGCTCCTGCTGTCGTTGGGAGCGTGTCGGGACACTCCGAGTGAGGACGCCGGCGAGCGGGTGGAGCAGAAGCCCGATGCGGACCTCACCATCGACGCCATGGACAATGAGCAGCACGTCCTGCGTGGGGGCTTCCGGGTCGATGCGGGCATCGTCCGGGTGGTTGTCTATGAGGGCACGGTGCTCGTCGGCGAGGCGGTGCTGGAGCCCGATGGGCGGTGGAGCATTCCCTGGCAGCCGACTCACGAGAGCCAGGCCCTGGAAATCATCGCCTATCACGACACCGGGACGGAGAATCGCACCCGGCTCGACTTCCAGCGGTTGAGCTTCGCGGCGCCGGAGGGACTGTATGCCTCCGAGGCGCTCCTCACGCTGCCCACGTCGCCTGAGACGACGACGCGCTACACCCTGGACGGCTCGACTCCGGGCCCCTCCTCTCCTGTCTACACCGCGCCGCTGGCGCTGTTGAACCGGGCCGGACAGCCGGCCCCGCTGAGCCTCATCCGGACCAATCCGGAGGACGCGCCCGAGTCCTGGCGTTGGCAGCCTCCCACGTCTCCCGTGACACTCGGCACGGTGGTGCGCGTCCAGCGGTTCGAGGGTGAGCTGCCCGTGGGGGCGGGACAGGCGCGGACGTATCTCATTGGCCAGCGGCCCTACACCCTGCCCGTGCTGTCCCTGGTGACGGACGCGGCGAACTTCTTCGACTCCGTCCAGGGCATCTATGTGCCGGGCCGCGTCCATGAAGAGACTCCGGACTGGTCGGAGGGCTATGGGACGGGCAATTACATGCAGGATGGCAAGGATTGGGAGCGCCCGGTCCATGTCGAGTGGTTCGAGACATCCGGCGCGCCCGTGCTTGCGCAGAACGCGGGGGTGCGCATCCACGGCTCGGGGAGCGCGGCGCTGCCGCAGAAGAGTCTGCGATTGTATGCGAAGGAAGATTATGGCCCGGAGTTGTTCCAGGCCGACCTCTTCCCGGGCCATTCGTTGCGCGAGTTCAAGCGCCTGCTGGTGCGCACCTCGGGACAGGACCAGCAGGTCTCCAAGTTGAGGGACTGCGTCCTCCAGGGACTCTTGCGCGACACGTCGCTGGCGCTCCAGGCCTGTCGGCCCGCGGTGGTGTTCCTCAATGGCGAGTACTGGGGATTGCACGAACTGCGCGAGCGGTACGACGAGTACTACCTGGCGGCCCACCACGGGCTGAAGCGCAAGGACATCGTCATCCTGGAGAATGCCGGCGGCCTCGACACGGGGGAGTTGGAGGACATCCTGCCGTACGAGGAGCTGCTGACGTATGTGCGGGAGCACGACCTGTCCGTGCCCGAGCATTACGCGCACGTGCTGGAGCGGATGGATGTGGAGGACTTCATCGACTACCACATCGCGCAGCTCTACTTCGACAACGAGGACTGGCCGAACAACAACATCAAGTTCTGGCGCAACCGCACGGGCGACGGCACACCGGGCCCGGGCGATGGGCGTTGGCGCTGGTTGCTGTATGACCTGGACGCGACCTTCATGAAGGGGCCCGACGTCAACTCACTGGGCAGGCTCCTGCGTGGCGACGGCATCGGTGAGCCCCTCGAGGTGTTGCTGCGAAGCCTGTTGAAGTCCCCGGACTTCAAGGGTCTGTTCATCGCCCGCTTCCACTGGCACCTGGAGAACACCTTCGCACCGGAGCGCGTCGTGGCGTGGCTCGACGCGGCGGAGGCGAGGCTGGCGCCCGAGATGCCCGAGCACATCGGCCGGTGGCGCAACCCGTCCTCGATGGAGCGCTGGAGGGAGGCCATCCAGGCCATGCGAGACACCGCGATGCGGCGGCCTGCCGCGCTGCGAGCGCACCTGGAGCAGGAGCTGGGCGCGCCGTGACGGGCCGAGGGCGCCCGCCCTCCGCGCCCGGACGCCCCACGTCTTCATGCCACGCCGACCCGAGCTGGATGCCCTGCGGGGGTTGCTCCTCGTCTTGATGACGCTGACGCACCTGCCCACCCGGCTGCACGCGTACAGCAGCCAGCCGTTCGGGTTCGTCTCGGCGGCCGAGGGCTTCGTGTTCCTGTCGGCGTTCCTGGTGGGCGTCTCGCATGGGAAGACGTGGGAAACGCCATTGAGCCTGTGGGCGAGCCTGCGAAGGCGGGCGCTGAAGGTCTACGCGCACCATGTCGGGCTGTTGCTCTTCGCCTTCACGGTCATCGGCACGGTGGGCTGGCTGGCGAACCGGCCCGCCATCCGCAACCTGCTCGACTTCTACCATCAGGAGCCGCTCACCGCGCTGTTGAGCAGCCTCTTGCTCCTGTACTGCCCGCCGTTGCTCGACATCCTGCCGCTGTATGTCGTGCTGTTGTTCCTGACACCGTTCGTCCTGCTCGCGGCGAGGACGGCGGGCTGGACGAAGGTGTTGTGCCTGAGTGGACTGGTGTGGTTCTGGGCGCAGCTCGGATTGAAGAGAGCCCTGTACACGTGGTTGGGAGACCTCACCTGGCTGCCGGTCAGAATCGACCAGTCCGGTGCGTTCGACTTGTTCGCCTGGCAGTTCCTCTGGGTACTGGGTGTGTGGACTGGGAGTCAGCGGACCCGTGTGAAGCTGCCCGAGGAGCGCGCGTCCTCCGTGGTGCTGGGGAGCGCGTGGGTGTTGGGCGTGTTGTTCCTCCTGGCGCGGTATGAGGTGGAGCCCTTCGTGTGGCTCGCGAGCGAGCCGGTGCTCCTGGACAAGTGGACGTTGGCGCCGCTGCGGCTGGTGAACTTCCTGGCGCTGGCGGTGCTCGCGGACCGGGGCTCACCGCACATCTATCACTGGCTGAAGCCGAGGATGCTGGTGCTCCTGGGGAGCGCGTCACTGCCAGTCTTCAGCGTCCACCTGGTGTTGTGTCTACTGAGTCTGGCGCTCATCAACGAGAACGAGGCCCCGCTCGACAGCCTGGAGGAACTCGCCGTGCTGGTGGTGACGTTCGCCAGCATGGTCATCGTCGCCCTGCATCACCGACGGCGCGCGACGCTCACGGGGTGACGGAGGTCAGGGCGACGGCGCGGGGCACGCGTAGACCGTGATGACGACCTCCGCGTTGATGCTCGCCGCCAGTGCGAGTGCCGCCACGGGGAGCCGGTAGCACACCTGATGCGGCGTGGCACCGGATTGGATGCCGATGTCCAGCGTCCGCTCCGAGCACCGGTCCCACTCCTCGCGCGCATCCATGGGGAGGCGGGTGATGAGTGTCGCCAGACGCGTCACCGCCTCCTCGGGCGACTCGGGTTGCTCGTCGAGTTCCAGGCACGCGAACCCGTCCTCTGCGTGAAGCGGGGCAACCGAGTCGCCCAACGCGCTCAGCAACTTGGACATGCCGAACGAACTCTTGAGGTCCAGGTCGACATTCAGGAACGTGGTCTCTTCAGGCCGTGGCATGGAGGTCCTTACTGGCTCACGCTGCTGAGGTTCGGAATCACTTCAGTGTGCCCCAGCTCGGAGAACGAGGCGCTGGTGAGCGCCTCGACGAAGGCCACCAGGTCGGCATGATCTCGAGGGGTGAACGGAGTCCGCCGGCTCACGCGGGAGTTCAGTTCGTGCGCCACGGCTTCGCTCAATGTGGGGACACTGCCATCGTGCATGTAGGGCGCCGTGAGGGCCGCATTGCGCAGGCTGGGAGTGCGGAAGCGCCCGATGTCCTCCGGACGCAGGCTCACGACGAAGCGCCCCAGCGCGGCCACCTCCTCTCGTGAGGCCACGGCGGAGAAGCGCTCGGCCTCGGACAGCTTCGCCACCTCGCGGGCCACGGTGGGCAACCTGGAGCGGAGCTTTTTCGGCAACACACCCGCGTGGAATGCCCCATCCGTGAAGGGGGCCGCCTTGGGCCCCGCGGTGTGACAGCGAGCGCAGCCGGCGCGGCCCATGAAGAGCGTGTGTCCCCGGCGCTGGGCCTCGTCGAGCGCGGTGGAGTCCTTGCCGAAATGGAAGCGAGCAAACGCAGACTCGCCGGACTTGAGCGTCCGCACATAGGCGGCGATGGATCCGGTGATGGTCCGCGCGGAGACCTCTTCGTCGGGAAAGGCCAGCGCATGGGCCGCCGCATGGCGATTGCGCACGCGAACCACCAGCTCCTCGGCGGACGGCAGCGCGTGCTCCTGGGGATGCAGGAGCGGGTCGAGGATGAGCGCCTCCAGGGAGGTGCGCCGACCGTCCCAGAACAACGTCCGAGCCTCGGCCACGTCGAGCAGGCTGGGCGCATTCCGGGTGCCCACGCGGAGATGCGCGCCCAGTGAGCGAGCATCCCTGTCGGAGAAGACGCGCTCCGGCAGGTGGCAGGTCATGCAGCCGACCCGACCATCGGCGCTCAGGGACAAGTCGAAGAACAGCGCGCGACCAAGGGCCTCCCGCCGAGCCGTGGCGGCGACAGCCTCCAGGCGCGGAGGATTGGGTCCGGACGCCGATGCCGTCAGCGTCAGGCAAAGACCCGCCATCGCGGCCCAGCGCATGCTCAGAACACCTGACGGAGGCCGAAGCGACCGCGGGCACGAGCGGAGTCACCGTCCACGGCGACCACGGGAGCGTACTGTCCCAGGTCCGGGTCATAGGCGTGCACCGAGCCGTCCTCGAGCTGGTACACCCACGCGTAGAGGTTGAGCTTGCGGCGTGCGAGCCCCTCCGCGACGACGGGAAGCGAGCGCAGGTGCTCGACCTGCACGAGGACGTTCTCCATCACCGCGGCGTCCTGGAGCGCGGGGCCCGTCAGGTGGCCGTAGCTCTCCTGGACGATGCGGCGGGTGTTCTCCGCGTGGCGAAGCCAGTCGCGCATCTCCGGGAGGCGGGACAGCTGCTCGGGATGGAGGAGGCCCTGCATGGCGCCGCAGCGGGTGTGGCCGCAGACGATGATGTGGCGCACTTCCAGCGCAGCCACGGCGTATTCGATGGTGGCCCCCTCGCCGTTGTTGGGGGTGCCGTGTGGAGGGACGATGTTGCCGGCGTTGCGGATGATGAACAGCTCGCCGGGCCCCGCGCTGGTCAGCTCGTTGGGGAGGACGCGCGAATCCGAGCAGGTGATGAAGAGCACCTCGGGGCTCTGCGCCTCCGCGAGTCGGGAGTAGAGCTCCTGCTTGGAGCGAAAAACCTCCGTCTGGAAGTGATGCAGGCCGGGGATGAGTTTCTCCATGGAGAGGAGACTTCCCCAAGAGCGGGGGCGCCGACAACCCCGATGTCGAGAAGAGTGTCGTCCTCCGTGCCACATCGAAGCGGCCCGCGTTGCCCACACCTGGGCCCCGCGATGCAACTTCAGAGTCCTGATTGCCGCCAGAAGCGACGCGACGGCGCCTCCCTTCATCGCAGCCGATGGACCTTGGGGAAATGGAGATACTGGCTTCGTGAGCGAGAACGATGGAGCCGGAGCCGAGGGAACGCAGCGCCTGCTGCGAGAGGCGTACTTCGAGAACGAGACCTTCACGAGCCTCGACCTCCAGAACGCCGACCTGGCCGACAAGGAGTTCTATCGCTGCACCTTCGAGAACTGTCAGCTCCAAGAGAGCCGCTGGAAGGACACCATCCTGGAGGCATGCATCGTCCGTGGCAGCAACATCACCCGAGCGCAGCTCGGCCGGGTCGCGCTGCGGGACGTGCGATTCGAGAGTTGCAAGTTGATTGGCATCGACTGGAGCAACATCGGGTCGAACCCGGAGTTCTCCTTCGCGGACTCAGGGCTGTCCTACTGCTCGTTCGTCGGACTCAGCTTGAGGAAGATGGAGTTCCTGCGCTGCGTGGCGCGCGAGGTGAACTTCTTCGACCTGGACCTGACCGACTCGGACTTCACCGGAACGGAACTGACTGGAAGCACCTTCCGGGGCTGCACGCTCACGCGGACGGACTTCTCGGGGACGCAGGGAGCGTTCCTGGACCCGGCGCACAACCGGATGAAGGACACCCGGGTGCCGTTGGATTCCGTGGTCCATCTGGCCAAGACGCTCGGCATGCTCGTCGCGGGGTATCACGACGAGGTGGCACCCCGAGGGAAGAAGAAGGCCCGGTAGCGCAGAGCCTCATCCCGCGATCGTGAGCGGACTACGCTTCATCATCGCTGCTATCGGTCATGTCACCGCCGAGGTCCTCGAACCCGTGAGGCAGCTCCGGGCGATTTCGGAGATTCTTGTTCTCGAGGTTGACGACGCGGCGCATGTAGTCGGCTTTATCGGCCATGGGGAAGCCGGGTCGTTCCTTCCCGAAAGCCTGGTCCAGCGTCATCGAGCCATCCATCACCGCATGGAGTGCGCCGCGCGCCACCTTGTCGGCCCCGTTGAACCGCTGAGGCTCGGAGATGTGGGTGATGGCCAGGAGCTTGGCCGCGGCATTCGTCGGTGCGCCCTCGGAGATGGCCCGCCTTCCTGGCGGAGGAAGGGCGCTGCCCTCGATACCGTCCAGAAGCTCCTTGGCGATGGCCGCGTCGCTGGCCTTGCTCTCACGCAGCGCATGGACCAGGTCCGTGTACTTGTCCCCCACCGGGACCTTGTTGAAGTTCTCGGCGCGGGTGGAGACCTTGAATCCCCGGTCATTGTTCGGAAATGGCGTCAACGTCACCGGGCCAAACGGCGTGTCCGCGACGAGCGACTTCTTGTCGGGACCGAGACACTGGGGTTGATGGGAGGGGAATTGCTGGGTTTCGGGGCAGAGGTGAAGCTGTCGGTCCGGGCCTGGGGTCAGGCTTCGTGGAGGTGGTGGGCTTCGGCCTGGTATCCGTGGTGAGGGGCCTGGTGGATGGCGGCCTGGACGTCGGGGCGAATGCTTCCAGGCGCGCGTTGGGGGCGGGCTTGTTTTGCCCGGGCGGTGGGCCCACGTTCGTCTTGAGGTGCTTCAGGTCAGGCGGCTTCAACAAGGGCTTCATCCCTTGTCCAAGTCTGCTCAGGCTGTTTCCGAGATTCGGTCTGAATGGCATCGACGCCTCCCAATGAGGCGGCTGTATCTCAAGGCGTCTGCCCCAGTCGCAACGAGTCAGCGAGAGGCCGGAGTGTGAATGATACACGTCAGACCTACACATCTGCGCCACCACGACTTCAAGACAGACCCACATGACTGCTGGGAGGTGGGTTTCACAACGGGGTCCGGCTGAGCCGACCCTGGGTGATGACCACCCCAAGTGGGTCATTCATTTCCACGACACACCATTCGAACGCCAGAAGCCACAACTCCCAACCCCGGAGTCCGCAATGGCAAACGCGGTCCGCTTCGCATTCACCCAGCCAGGCTCGCCTGTAGCTGAGTTCATCATCGAGCTGACGGATGACAAGACGAACACCCATGCACGGCGGATTCTCTCTGGCGAGGAGACGAACGAAATCCACGTGCATGGGCGAATCATCAAGAGGACGCAGCCGTACAATCCGAAGTTCTCGTTCCATCTGGACCCGTCCACCATCGCGTTCTTCACGATGGCCATCGAGGTCTGTGACGCGAACATGCTGTACGCGGAGGACCACCTGGATGAAGCGGGAGGCGCGTTCCTGCCGGGCAGCCACTGGTGCCCGTGGGACTCCAGGCTCACGCGTGAAGTGACGTAGCGCGCACCACGGCACTCGCGCGTTTCTTCGCCCTTCTGTGGCGGACCTGGCGGGACGGGCAGCAGCACCTACAGCGGCTCCCGTCCACCTCGTTCATCCAAGGCAAACGCGCTGGCGCATGCGGCGGACGAGGCCGCGCTGGACCCGCGCGGACATGACACGGCTGACGGTGCGAACGCCTGCTGTCCGGGTCGGGCAGTCATTGCTCCTTCGCGCGGAAGGCCCCAGCTTCGTCAAGGGAGGTTTCGTCCTGGCGGCATCCAGAGGATGGAGCACTCACTCGTCCGCCGTGACAACCCGCGGGAGCTGGCGCCCGAGGGGTGAAGCACAGGCAGGACCGCCGGCCCAAGGGGGAAGGACACATGGCGGGCGTTCGAGCGCTGACCCGAGCGGAGGCACGACCTGACGGGGGCAGACGGACGGGCCCGCGTGAGGAGCCGGCCATCCGCTGGTGGATGCGCCATCAACTGTGGATTCCACCCGTCTCGGCGGCGGTGGCAGGCGCCTGCCTGGGCGTCTTCCTCGTGGATGCGCCGCACACCGTGGTCAGGGGCCTGAGTGGCGCGGCCTGGCAGGCGACGGCCGGCGAGGCACGGGGCATGCTCTCGGCCACGCTGGGTATCGCGCTGACCTCCTTGAGCATCGTTCTGTCGCTGACCATGCTCGTGGTGCAGAGCGCCGCGAGCCAGTATTCGCCGCGCCTGCTGCGGCTGTATCTGCATAGCGCGGGCATCCGCGTGGTCATCCCGGTCTTCGTCGCCACGAGCGTCTTCTGTCTGGTGGCGACACATGAGTTTGGGTTTGTCTCCGGCTCCGAGAGCCTACCGCGCCCGGCGCTCGCACTGGCCATGCTTTTGCTCATCGCCTGCGAGGGCGCGCTCGTCTTCCAGGTGCTCAATACGCTTCAGCTCATGCGCGTGGAGAACCTGGTGAGGCGAGTACGTCATGACACGCTGGGCGTCGCGCGAATGCTCGAAAGATTCCGCTCGGAAGACATGGAGGCGCCGCCGCCAGCGCGTGCTCGCCTGGCGGAAGCGTGGCCGATCCTCGTCCGGAGTGATGGCTTCATCGCCACCATCGATGCGAGGGCGCTCCTGTCCGTGGCGACGGAGAAGCGACTCGCCATCCACCTGGAGAGAGCCATTGGCGAGCCGGTGCTTCAGGGAGAAGAGGTGGGCTGGGCCGAGCCGGAAGCTTCTGGACCATCCGCTCAGCGCGAGGCCGCCGAGGAGCTCATTCTCCGCGCCATCCGCATGGACCGTTGGCGGGACGAGGACCGGGACATTGCCCTGGGCGTGCGTCAGTTGGTGGATGTGGCCATCAAGGCGCTGTCGCCGGGAATCAATGACCCGTACACGGCCGTCGAGGCCGTGGACCAGCTGACCTTCATGCTGTGCGGGCTGAGCACGATGAGACTGGGTCCTCGCGTCTTGGCGGATGACGCGGGAACTCCGCGCGTGTTCCTGCGAGGGGCCTCGCTGGGCGACTACCTCACGCTGGCGACAGACCAGATCCTCCGCTATGGCGCCACCGAGCCCGCCGTGGTGCTCCGGCTCCTGCGAATGACAGCCGCCGTGGGACAGCGCGCGACAGCCTCGGAGGACCGGCGCGTGGCTCGCGAGCTGCTGCACTCCATCCGGACAGTCTCGGAGCAGACCCAGCCAGGCACGGCATCAGCTTCAGCCCTTCGCGAGCACACGGAAGCCCTGGAGCGGGCGCTCGCGGGCGGGCCCTGGCCGCCGCTCCCGGCCATCGGTTTCTGAGCGGAATGCTCCTGGCGAGCACTCCGCGGGAGAGACCCTCCTGGGCGTGCGCTCGCGGAGAAGGAGCCTGACATGGCAGCGGAGCTTGGAAATGGAGAGCTGCTCATCCGACTGCTCGTGGCGGGAGGCGCGGGCATCATCCTGGGCCTGCCCTACCGCAAGCGACCGGGCGGGGTTCGGGCCCACTACCTGGTGACGCTCGGCGCCGCGCTCTTCTGTACCTCCGGGGCGAACCTGGTGGGGGCGGAGCCCGCCGAGACGCTGCGCATCATCCAGGGCGTGGCGTCGGGTATCGGGTTCGTGGGAGCGGCGAGTGTCCTCAAGAAGGGAAGCTCCATCTTTGGAATCACGACGGCCGCATCCATCTGGATTGCCGCGGCGGTGGGCTGTGAGGCCGCGCTGGGCAGCCCCCGGCTCGCCGCCCTCGTCGCGCCATCCATCGCCCTCTCGAGTTGGTTGATAGGTCTGCTGGAGCTCAAGGTCTTCCATCGCAGACGCGTCATGCATGAGCTTCGAGAGCTGCGTGAGAAGCAGAAGGAAGGCGGGCGGTCCTGACCCAGGGTTCGTGACGTGATGCGTGTCCTCGAGCCTGGAGGCCACCTTCGTGTGGGCGCTCTCGCGCACACCTGCTGGGGGCTGGCGGCCTCACAGCGGTGATCAGTCGCACGGAACCGCATATCCGCAATGGATGGCATGTCTTTCGACACACCTTCATTGAGCTGACGAAGCGATACGCGCACTCATGGTATGGCCTACCGCCAGCCTGGGTTTCGGCCCACTCGGAAATGATCTGCTTCACCTCGTCAGGGAATTTGGGTAGCAAGCGGTCTTGGACGCCTTCACTCGGGTGCAAAGAGGAGAGGCGTGCGGTAAAGTGCTGGAATTGCTGGCGCACGAGTGGCGGAACAGGCAGACGCAGCGGACTTAAAACCTGCATGTCCTCAGAGGGAGAACCACCGCCAGAAGTGCCCTGTCCCTACTTGCTTCCTACCGGCCCCAGGAACCGCTAGGATCCAGGTATGGCCAAGGGACGACCATGGGACGGCGGATACATTCGTGCCGACAGCAAAGGGCGCGAGACCTACTACATTTATCGGAAGATCAGCGGGAGGCTGTTTGAGGTTAGTACCCGCTGCCATACGAGCCGAGCAGCACATGAACAGCTCAAACGGTTTGAAGCGGACCCGGCTAACTACAAGCCAGCGGGAGTCGCTCAAATACAAGATGCTGGTATCCATCTCTCCGCAAAGCTGGCTGAAGAGTTCCTCCGCTGGTCAAAGGCCGAGAAGAAGAACTCGGAGAAATGGGTCAATGACCAGCAGCGCTCGCTTGCGTGGTGGTCTGACCGCCTCGGCTCGTCTGACCTCCGCACGCTGAAGACGTCGCGGCTCGTCGAGGCGCTTGATGATGCCAAGACTGGTAGAAAACAGCACATTGCCACGCTGAAGGCATTCTGTGGCTGGTTGATCAAGGTTCGCCACGTAATGGAGAAGCGCGAAGATCCGAGCGCTGGTCTCTCGGTGCCGCAGGCTCGCCCGGAGCAGTGGACGACAGTGAAAGCTGTATCGCTCGAACAGCTCCGTGCGGTCCGCGAGCATCTTGCTGGCACATGGCGTGATGCGCTCGATGTGCTGGCGGGTACCGGGTGGCACTTCAACGAGCTGTCTCGCTTCGTTGCTGGTGGATCAGTCGAGGTTCATCCGATGAATGGTGCGCGCGTGCTCGCGTGCCCTCAAACAAAAGCGGGCGAACCTCTGCGCACTGAAGTGAGTGCCGGGGTTGCAGAAGCGGCCACCCGATTGCGAGCGGCTGGCGCCGTCGACTATTGGGCGCTCCATCGTGAGTTTGAGCGGGCGAGCACATCTGCCGGGCTGAAAGAGCATCTTCGGCCCGGGCACATGCGGCACTCGGTCGCCACGTGGGCAATCAATGCCGGAGCGCATCCCGCAGCAGTTGCCGCATTCCTCAACCACAAGAGCGAACGCACAACGAAGCGATTCTATGCGACGCACGCCGTTCCGCAGAAGGTGCCGACCCCGTTCTAATCCAGCCGGATTGCGCGTATGGCATCCCCGACGGTTGCTACTTGCTTCCGTCGGGGACGCGGAGCGTGGTGTGTACAGCGCGTGGACGGATGCGCGTGCGTTCCTTCTCTCGCGATGCGTTCCACCTCTTGTAGTGGTATCCGCTCTCTCCCGGCAACGCTGACGGTGCGAATTGCCCCGCTGTTGATAAGGGACTGGAGTGTGTTGCCGCGCCCAATGCCGAGTAGCAAGGCGGCTTTCCTTTTGGACAGTAGCAGCGGAAGCGGACGGTTCGTTCCAGGGGCGCTCATGTTCACCTCGGGAAGACCTTCCGGGGCGTGAGTCGGCCGACGACGTGAAGGCCTATGCCGATGGCGTCCCAAACGTTGTGGTGCTTGTCCGACGCGCGCGGGAGCTGCACGCGAAGGTGTTCGTGCGGTCGCTCGCCGAGGCGCGCTTTGATGCGCTCGACCATCACGTCACCGTCGAGGGTCCCCTTCCACTCGCGCGGCAGGTAGCTCCGTTCCGACGTTGCTCCCAACGCACCTGCGACGCGGCCGACGACACCGGCAAGCTCGATGAGGTCGTTCGGGTCGCCCTTGCTCTTCCCAGCCGTGTAGACCTGGGGGCACTCGCTCGCGACTGTGATGGAGACAGCCCCGCCTGCGGCCCTGAGTGGCTCCAGGAGCGACGAAACGAACGTGGCCACCCCTTCGGCCATCCGAGACCATGCCGGAAGCCCTCGGGCCTTCCGCTCGGGATTCGTGGGCATGCCCGCCGCGAGCAGCTCGCCCGAGTCCAGGTCGAAGATCGCGACGCCACATTCGCGAAGCCCCGGGTCGAGCGCCACGAGGAGAGTTCGAGCGGGCGCCGTCACAGGTCGGCCACCTGGAAGTGAAGGGCCTCGGGTTCCCCACCCACCGCCGACAGCAAGCGCAGTTCGTGGAAGTCGGCGACGTCAAAGGTGACCGCGTCGTCGAGGTCCACGTCGAGGTACGGACAATGAGGCGGCGGGAGCTGTTCGAGCGCGTCGTTCGGTACGGCCATGGAACACCATTCAGGGTGAGTAGTCCTCCCGTAAATGAGTGCGGATTCCGGCCGTGGCTCAGGCCGCGTGCTTCGCAGGTGGCTCCCAGACCAGCAGCCTTCCGGAGCTGTCGCGCACGGTGGCGACGTCCTTCGACATGATGCGGGACAGCGCGGGCTCGGCTTCGATTGCCGGTGCCAGGTCAGGAGTTGTTTCCTTCATCGCTTCGCGCATCAGGAACGCCTTGCGCTCGGCCGCGTCGTGCAACCGCTGCGGGTCGTCGGCGCGCAGCTCGCTAATCAGCTCGTCATGCACCATGAGGTTGAGCCGCGAGCCATAGAGCGGGGAGCGGCGAACGACGTACATCTCGCGACTGACGCGCCACATCGCGCGCTTGCACCCGACGGCCCCCAGGCCCTGAAAGGGCGTGTTGAGAATCTGGGTGTAGCCGCATGCCCCACGCAGGATGTTGGCGCCCGGAATCATCACGTCGGCGAACCCGCCCCCGTAGGTGCGCGACTTCGCCCGGTGCTGTAGCTCGCGCTGCTCGGGCCACGCGTTGAGCCACCGCTTATCCAAATCCTTCGCGACCTCGACACACGTCCGGCAGACCATCTTCGGCTTTCGCTGGACGGTTACGACGACGCGCTCGACACCGCAGACGTCTGCGCGCTTCGCCAGCAGGCAGAACGAAACCCGGTCCTTCGCACGCGCGTTGTAGACGAGCGAGCCACCCGTCATCCCGCCGCCCTTGCCGAAGTTGAGAATCTTCGCGAGCTGGCGGAAGGCGACCGCGACGGGGTCCTTCGCTTTCACCTTCGCGAGCAGCTCGTCGTAGTTCGCCCCGAGGAACTCGGCCGCGGCAAGGGTGTGGACGTCGAGCCCGCTGTTCAACGCGTCGGCCATCTTCGAGAAGCCCAGTTCCCAGATAGCCCGCTGAGCCATTGTGCGAAGCTCAAGCCCGCCATAGTCGACCGAGCAGTAGACGAACCCAGGCCGGGCCTCGTGGACCTCGCGAATGCCGCCCTTCTGGGGGAGCTGCTGGTAGTCGCTGGAGACGCGCGTCGTGGACACCAGCACGTTGAAGCGCGGGTTGATGGGGGCCTCTGTGCCGGCCTCGACGACGTCCAGGTAGGTCGACTTGTACTTGTCGACGCGCCCACTCTTCCCCAGGTCTTCGAGGAGTGCGTCACCCGAGCCAAGCAGCGTGTCGCGGTCAGTCGCAACCTGGCCGTCGGGGAATCGGTCGCTGGGCGCGGTGACGGGAGGCTGCCCGTCATAGGCGGCAGTTACGAGCGAGGCGAGGCGCTTCGAGTCCTTCGTGCCGTCCTCGCGGTAGATGCCAGCCGCCTGGGACTTCGCCCGGTTCTCGCTCCACTCTCGCTCGACGCGCTCACGGAGCTGGGCCACCGACGCGACGTTCGTCCGCAGGCCCCAGATTGAGGCAAGGTGGAGCGCGAACGCGGCGCGCATCTGGTCGGCTTCGGCATGCAGGTTGCCGCCGTTGGGCGTCTCCTGGGCGATGGCCTCCTGCCGGAAGTAAACGTCGAGCGTGAAGCGAGCATCGCGCTTCGGGTAGTCAGCGGCTTCCTTCGGCCAGCGCTCGACTGGGACGCCGTCGAGTTCTCCGTAGCGAAGGCGCCATGCCCTGGGGTTCTTCTTCTCCTCGCTGATGTCGAGCCCCAGATGGCGCTGCACGAGGAGCGCGAGCGGGTAGCGGGCTCCCTCGTCGTCGTCGAGCTTCCGGCCGGTTGACGGGTCTACGCCGTACATTCCGCGAGCGATGTCGATGAGCGCTTCGCGAATCTGGACACAATGCAGCCGTCCGGAATCGAGCGCCGCGAAGATGGGCGCGACAAGGCGCGGGTCATCCGCCGCCATCACTCCCATGTCGTAGACGAGGTTCGCGCCGACGATATCGGTGTCGGGGTCGGTGATGGCCTTGCGGAAGAACTTCCGGGCCTGTTCCTTGTCCAGCAGCCGTTCGCTACCGGGTTCGCGCGTCGCGATGCTGCCGCAGACGAGAGGGGGCGCAAGCAAGCCGGGCTGAATCAGCCACGTCTCCGTGTCGAACGACCAGACGTTCACGGTGTGCCTTGTGTGGAAGGGAGAGCGGCCCGTGTCGTGGGCCAGCCGCCGACGGAAAGCGCGCCGTCAGTCGCCACCCGAATTCAGGCGAGGGCGTCGGCGAGCGCGGGGAGCTTGCTGGCCTTGCGGGCCTGCTCGACCTGCGCGAGCTGTTCGTCGTTCAGCTCGACGTGCGACCAGCGATAGCCGCTGATGACCTTGCCGGTGTGGCCCTCCTTCGCGGGGAGCTGCTTGGGAAAGACCTCGCAGCGAACCAGGAGATGGGTGCCCGCCTGCCGCTCGTCGAAGAACTTCTTCAGGACGGCCGGGTTCGCGAACTCGTGCTCGTCGGCACCCACCAGCGTCATGAGAAAGGACTTGAAGCGCCCGCCGCCGCCCTTCTTCGCGTCACTGAGGTTCTCGACGTAGTCGACCGTCTCACCGGCCCGGCTCGGCGACTCGCCTCCCACCAGGGGCTCGGACTCGCGGACCTTCAGCTCGGCGATGGCGCTGTCGCCCTTGAAGCCTTCCTTCGTTCGGATGACCGCCACTTCGAGAAGGTAGTTCCCGAAACGCGGATAGCGGCCACCCGCCGCAGCCTGCGCGGTGGCAATCTTCGTGAGTGCGTTGTTCATGGTTACGTGGGCCCTTCGGCTTGGGTTGCGTCAGCGGCGAAATGCGCTGACCCCACGTAAATGAGTGTGGATTCTAGAAGTGGCCCGACCCCAGACGCTCTACTTGAGGCTTGTTTCTGCCAATTCCTCGCTCGACTCAGGCGGCGGCCTCCCAGCAAATGCTACGAACTCCACTTGTCCCCACAGATAGAATACCCAGAACGAGCATGCGCCCTCGCGACGCACGCGATACCTCAAGCCTGGGGCGAGGCGGGTATTCAGCGGAAGTTGTCTAATGCTCGCCTGAACTTCTGGATCTAAATTCTTAACCCATTGGAACAAGATTGGGGTGTCCACTGGGAGAGGCACGTTGACTTCATCGTAGTGGAAGCCTCGGACAAATTTCTCGCAGATCTTCACGGCAACAGAGTGTTCAAGGTGAAGTACCGGCGATGCCCTGACATACAGGCCCGCAGGTGTGCGCACGGGGACTTCTAATCGCCTAGGTGTGGGGTCGTTTGGCGAACGCAATTCAAACCTAATTTGGCGCGATATTTTTCGCAGTGTAGCCGCCCGTCGCACGGACTCTTTGAGCGTAGGGGCATTGTTGAACTGCCAAGAGCGCCGAAGGCCGTCGATCACGCTTGCCCCATCAGGGTTGGTGGGGTCCATTCCCATCAGCACAGGCAATTTGAAAGCGCGTTCGGCGACCTCAAAATCGTCATTGCAGTCTCCGCAGACTGGAACGGTAACGCGCTGGACTGTTGGCGGCGTGTTCTTCGGGTACCAGCTCTTCGGAAATACATGCTCGTCCTCGGTTGCTGGGCGCACCAAGCAGAAGACGCAAGTTGATTGAGCCCCTCTGGCCTTCGTTCTCTTGTCCATTTAGTCAAGCTAGCAGGCACTCGGGTGACGTTCCAGAATGGGAATCTACCCTAGCGTGCGGGATGCTATCGATGACATGAGGCCGGCGGGGGCATGGAGCGCGAATTGTCAAAGCGCTGCCCAGTCGTAGCTCGCGAAGCACAACTTCTGCGGCGTGCCCTCCACCTGTTCGATGAAGCGGGCATAGTCGCGGGCCTTCTGGACGGCCCCGACAAGCTCGTCGGTGTGCTGGTACAGCTCCGCCTCAACCTCATCGTCGAGTTAGCCCGGACGGTGTCGGCTAGCAACTGCCTGAGTGGGATTGTTTGACAAAGCTCGCGGAGAGGGCAAGCTCAGTCTTGGGACGACATTCCGTACCCCTTGCGTCCTTGAGGAGGCAATATGAAGATCTCGATGCGTGCTGCTGTCGCGGTGAGTGCACTTCTGGGGGGATTGGCGTGGGCGGGTGAGAAGCACTACTATCCTGTGATGGTGGCTCTCGATGGTAGGTATTTCAATGCAACAATGTCTATGGCCAGGAACTCCGATCGGCCATTGGAAAGCTTTCACTGCTTCACCGAGACTACGGCGACTGAAGTCTACGGGGCATGTTCGGCAAGAGATGCTGCTGGTGTAGCTGCGATTTGTTATACGTACAACCAGAACCTGCTGGCTGCAATTCGGTCGATTACCGACAGCAGTCTTGTCCAGGTGCAGTGGGACGCGAGCGGAATGTGTACGTATATTCAAGTTCGCTATTCGTCTGCGTATGAGCCGAAGAAGTAGTGTTTGACTAGGGGCCCCGATGTAGAGATGGTCCGGACATGTGGCTCACCAGTATTTCGCGAAGCACAGCTTCTGCGGCATGCCCTCCGTCTGTTCGATGAACCGGGCGAAGTCGCGGGCCTTCTGGAAGGCTCCGACTAGCTCGTTGGTGTGCTGGTACAGCTCCACCTCAACTTCGTCGGCAAGCTGCCCCTGTCGGTGACAGCGGCCGATGGCCTGTTCCCACGCGGCGCCGTCGGCAGGCGGGTTCACAAACAGCATTCGCGAGAACATCGTCAGGTTCTTCCCTGTCCCGTGAGCGCGCAGCGACGCGACGATGGAGCGCTTCCCACTCTCCCGGATGATGGTCGCCGACGCTTCCGGGCCACCGCCATAGAAGGGCACACCCGCCGCCTTCGCGATGCGCTCCCCCAGTTCCGGGAACTCCACCCACACGATTCCTGGCTGCCCCTTGCGTAGCGCCCAGTTCGCCGCGTCGTTCACGATGAAGTCGGACAGCCACACGGCTTCGGTGACGTGGACGACGCGCTTGTGAATCTCACCCCAGGCAGGCCAGGACACCGCGCGCCACGTCGGGAGGTCGCCGTCATAGGCCGGGGACTGGTGGGCGCGAATCGCGGCACGCACGAGCAGCCCAGGTGAGTCCAGGTGCTCGGCGGGCCGCTTGAGGCGCTCGCGCAGCTCCCGGTTGAACTCCTGCCGGCGTGAGAACCAGCGAAGAATTAGCTCCGGGTCCTGCGGCACTCCCTGAATGGCCGGGTATCGCCAGCGATGGAAGAAGCCACTCGCGAGCTGCCGCGCGCAGACGACCCGTTGCAGCTCGTCGACGAACTCTTCGCCGTCTGGGCGTTGGCCGCCGAGCGCCGTCTGAATGTGGGCGACCAGCTCGTCGGGGACCTTGCCCGGGTCGCGCGTCCGGATGACCAGCGACATGCCGACGGCGCTCTCGTCGGTCGCGACGACGCCCGGCGTTGCGTTGCGCCACCGTCGATAGGCATCCCGCACCCGACGGCGCTCGCGCTCGGCTTCGTTCTCGCCTTCGAGCGGGGCGAGGGGCTGGGACGGGTCGACGAGCTTGAGCAACTCGCCCGGAGGCGCAACGGCATGGCCGGGGTCCAGTGCCGCAGCCCACTCCTCGACGACGTGCTGCTTGAGCGGGAGCGGGCTGCCGTTGCGTAGGGCGTACTCCGCGAGGTGGGCGTAGTCCTTGACCGTTCTCGTCGCCAGCGTGCCCGACTGGGCCACAAGGCGCGTGTCGGGGTGCTGTTCCAGGTAGCGAAGGAATCGGCCCGTGCGCGCGCTCTTCCGGTCCTTCAGCTTGTGGGCCTCGTCGCAGACGATGAGGTCCGGCCGGATGCGCGTCAGGAGGTCAGTGCCTTCCTGGGTTGAGAACTTCTCGTAGGTGATGACGTGGAGGACGGGCAAGCCAGGCCGGAACCACCTGCCGCCCGCGAGGTTGGGCAAGCGCCAGTGCCCGCCGTAGAAGTGCCAGTCGACGTCGACGAGCTGCGCGCGCAGGTTGGACGGCAGGAGGAGCACGGCAACCTTGCACTCGGGCATCACGAGCGGAAGCGTCAGGTCAATCAGCGTCTTCCCGTGTCCCACGCCAATGGGGAAGAGCCCGCCACCCGCGCGCGCGGCTTCCAGGAGGGCAAGGCGCTGGATGGGGAGCAACGAGGACGGGCATCGCTTCCCGAGCGTCCGGCAGGTGCAACGAGTCTCAGGCGGGGCGCGCAGGGCGGCTTCCAGCGTGGCGAAGTCGCGGTCGCCGTAAGTGCTCGCGAGGTCCCGACGCGGGAGACTGAGCACGCGCGCGAGGTCGGGAGACCAGCCAACGGGCTGTCCCTTCGCGATGGTGGCACGGTCGCCCGTGAGCTTCGCAAGAGCAACGGGCGCAGCGGTGGCGGGGCGCTCAGCGGAAATCGCCGCACCCGGGTTGAGCCGGTGGAGAAGTCTCATGCTGGAGAGAGCTGGCGCCCCGCCTGTGATCAGCGAATGCCGCGAACGACCACGTCGAACGCCGGTTCGAGCGCCTCGACGATGACCTGCATCAGCTCCGACTGGGCGACCCCGAGCGCGGTGTAGATGCCGGGCGGGGGCAGCTCGGCACGCGCGGCCATCGCGAGCGCGCCACGCCACTTCCCGAACCCGAGCGACGAATCGGAGCCCGCGAAGCGCACGTCGTCGACGCCGCCCGCTTCGGCGACCTTGCGGTGCATGTCGTCGACGTAGCCCGTGAGGGACTCGGGGCGCGGCCCGTCGTGTTTGGTCGGCACGCAATCGACGAAGAGCACGCGAAGGTCACTCGTGGACTGCGCGGGCTCGGGAGCCTTGCGCGGGCGCCCTCGTCGCTTCGGCGCGGGCTGCTCGGCGACCTCAAGGGCCACCTGGACGGGCGTGGGCTGCGGCGCGTCGGGCGGCAGGATGGCGGGCAGGTCAACCGCGGCGTCGGTGGCGGGGACGGATTCAGAAGGCTTGCTGAGCAACTTGTCGCGTAGGGACATCGTCTTGGGCTCTCCTGTGAGGCACTTCGCCATGAACGGACACCCGCCGTACTTGGTGCATGCGGGGCCGTAGTTCGCGGGCACGTCGGCAGCTCGGGCGGCTTGCGCGTGCGCCTTCATCGCTTCGACCTGGGGCTCGACCTTGGCCCGCCACTCGCGCTCGACGTGCCCGACAGGCACGGAGGCAAGGACGGACACGGCAAGGCGCTGGCCCCGGGTCTGGTAGTAGAGGTGCTCCAGCTCCAGTTCGCGTAGGCCAGGGAATCGCTCGACCTGGCTGAGTGCCCACGCGGCATAGCCGACCATTTGCAGGCCGGGTTCCGTGTTGGCGTCGGCGAGTTGCTCGGGCGTCGCGGCGTTTCTCGCGACGTTGCTCGTGAACTTGTGGTCGGTGATTCGCAGGACGCCGTCGGAGGCGAGGCTCCGCGCGTCGACGAGGTCGATGAAGCCGGTGAACGGGATGCCACCCGCCGTCAGTGGCGGAGCACCGTCGAGGGGCTGTTCGACGAGCAGGTCGGGGCCGGGAGTCGGCAGGAGATGGGCACCCGCCTTCGCGAATGCGCCCAGCACGTCCTCGCCCGTCGACAGGTAGTGCTCAAGCTGCGCGTGGCCTTCGGTGCCGACCTGCTGTGCCCCCGTGGTCGGCTCGGGCAACCGCAACACCTTGGCGAAGTACCAAGCACGGGGGCACAGCTTGTGCTTCTTGAGCTGCGAGACGCTCAAGCGCTGGATGACTCCGGCAACGACGGAGGGGCTGTTGCTGGGAGCGTCGAGAGAGGCCGTCACCCTCCCTAAATGAGTGCGGCTTTCGGGAGTGGCTCACTGTCGTGTGGCGGACTGCTTGTGTTGGGCGGGCTCATGCCCTCTATTGCTATGCTGCCGTTCGCGAATAGTCGCCGAGTGAGCCCAAGGTGGATGACATGGAAGCTGTCGACAGAAAGACCCTTCTTGCGGTCATGAAGAGTGGGCGCAAGTTTCCTCCCAGGGAGACACAACTCCCTGCCTCCAAGCAGGCTTATCCAAAGCTGCTGTGTCTCGACACCAAAGACTGGATCGCTTTGGGGCAGGCTCACCACCAACGTTCACACGGCCAGCGGTTTCAGCGAACGCTTGATGCCGTTCGTGAGGGGATTCGAAATGGTCGACTGGTGGTCCCATTACTTAGTACGCCAGTCTTTGAGGCTGTGGGAAGCACTGACCCCGAACGCCGCGAGCGTTTTGTCCGCTTCATTGTTGAGCTGTCGGACAATAAGTCCATGTTACCGCATACCTCTCTTCAGGCCGCAGAGTTGCGCAATGCTGTAAGGCGGCTTTTCCAGGGAGCTACAGAGGTCGAGGAGTTACGCGAAACAGTCGTCCACTGGGGAGTGAGTGGGGCTTTCGGGCAAACTGAGCTTTCGATTCCTGTGAGTGGAAACTCTAGAATTGACCAAAGGTGCAGGGCCGCGCTGTTGTCACCTGAAGCTTCTGTACGGACTATATTGAGCGCACGTGGCAATGGCACATATGCCTCGCTTCGGACAAGTGAGTCGGAAACCATGCAGGCCGTTGCGAGTGTCCGGGCGCACGATGCTGCACTTGATCCTGGCACGCGTGAGCGAATTGAATGCGGGAACTGGATCAAGTCTGTGGTTCTTGTTCTTGCTGACGCTCTTCTGCGGCTGAGAATTGAACATCGGGAATTTATGTCTTGGCTTGGTCAAGACGAGAACCTCCAGCGCCTCTGTCGCGGTATCCCTTCTACCGACATCCTGTTGACGTTGATGTTTGCGCGAGATCGCGATCCAAACGCTGCAACAGACTCGAACGACGGGCTTGATTGGCGGTACCTTCAGACGACCATCCCACATGCCAATATCGTTCTCACGGAGAATAAGTGGGCTCACCATGCAAACCAAACTGGGCTCTCCGAGCGCTATGGTGTGCGAATAATGGCGGACCTTACACAACTGCCGGAGGTCCTTGCGGAAGAAGGCTGCGTATAGGTACGCTTGGTGGCTGTCCGGACGAGGTGTCATCCCTTCGTTAGATGAGCACCTCAGTTCTTCCGTTGTTTGGCGGTCGAGATGCGTGAAGTTTCCGCGAGTGGATCACTCGTAGCCGGCGGGGTTGCCGAACCCTGACCGATGCTCGCCGCGCTTCTCCATCGGCGCGTTCTTCAGCTCGTCCGGCAGGTAGTAGACGAGCGGGCGCTTTCCGCCTCCCATTCGGCGCTGGCCTCGGGTGAATCCCAGCGACTTCAAGGCCGCGCCGATTTCCCGTGAGAACCGGTGGTCGACCTGGGCATGGTGGAGGGAGAAGGCTTCGACGCCCACCTGGAGATGGGTCACGTCCGAGGGCCGCTTCTCGGGCGGCATCTCCAGAATCCACTTCAGGATGACTTCCTTCCGGCTGTCCCCGTGGTTCTCCATGCGCAACGCGGCCTGCTGCTCGGCTCCCGCCGCTTCTTCGTTGCTCAACCACCAGTCCTCGCTTTGGTGGAAGCGCACGACGGCTTCGGCCCAGATTTGGTCACGGTCGCGCTTGAGGGCGTCGGTGTCGATGCGGGAGCACTTCACCGGCCAGAAGCGCCGCTGTCCCGTGGGGTCGCGCAGGTAGTCGTCGTCGTTGGTCGTCCCGACGAAGATGCATCGACGAGGGGCCTGCACGTTGGAACGCCCGTAGGGCGGCCGATAGGTGTCTTCCGTCCGGGTGATGAACGCCTTGAGGGCCTGGTCCTCGCTCTTCCGGAACGTGCTCAGCTCGGCCAGTTCGATGAACCAGAACTGAGAGGCGAGCATGGCGCTGTCTCTGCTGGTGACGTCGATGGGCGCGTCGCTGAAGAATCGGCCTCCCAGGATGCTGAACGCCGTCGACTTCCGCAGTCCCTGGGGTCCCTCCAGAATCATCACCGTGTCGACCTTGCACCCGGGGCGCAGGGCACGCGCGACAGCGGCGATAGCGAACTTCGCGCCGACGGCCTGGAGGTATCGAGCATCCCCCTGCGCGCCGAAGTACGTCGCGAGCATCCCGTCGAGCCGCGGCTTCCCATCCCAGACGAGTTCCGCGAGGTAGTCGGCGACCGGGTCGTAGCTGTTGGCCTTTGCCACGGCGAGGATTTGGTGTGCGACGACGTGCGCCTTCGGCATCAGCCCGAGCCGCCCGTACTTGCTGAGCTGAATCCAGTTGGCCACCAGGACGTCGAGCGTCTCGATATCCACCTTGGGGCCGAGGGGACCGCCCTCCACCTCCAACTTCTTCGTGACTTCGTTGAAGCGGAAGACGCTGCGCCACTCGGGCGACTTGCCGAGGACGATGGCGACGTTCGCTTCGCAGTTGCGAATCTGCCGTCGGGTGTCCTTCGTGATGTCGAGGAAGAGTTCCTTCATCCACGCGTCGGGGTCTGGCGCGTCCTCTTCGCATCCCGGGGCGTCGCTCGACGCGGGTTCAGGTGCGCGACTGCCCAGGGTCTCCCAGATTGCCGTGTTGTCCGCGAGCCGTGCGGCATCCCGCGCCTTCCTACGCTCGCGGTGACGCCGCAGCTTGAGGCCGGCCTGCTCGCACAGGTGTTCGGTGCCCTCGCGCCAATCCGTGGCCGCGAAGGACGCGCGGAACAGCTCGACGACCACGGCTTCGGGCGTTGAGAGCGGCAGGACGAAGGCGGCGCATGACATGAGCGAGTTCAGGGTGGTGTCCTGCTCGCCGACGGGGGCCAGGGACTCACCTGCAAGGGCTCGGCGGACGATGGCGAGGTGCTCGGGCTTGCGGATGCGTCGCAGAAGGGCCCGCAGCTCGTACAGGTCGACGGGCGCCTCGGGCTTCGGGGAAGACACCTGCGCCGCCACCGTCGGGAGGCCGGCCCGGGACATGGTGAGTAGCTTGTCGACGTCGAGGGGCGCTCCGTCTCCACTGGCCGCGTAGGGCTCGGTACCGAGAGGCGCGTCGGGCAGGAAGTAGATTCGTGCCAGGTCCTTCGTGGCCGGGTCGGCGGGGAGGTCGAGCATGCGGATTGCGGCCTCGCGCACGGCGGGCCACTCGCGTGGGAGCACGGGCCGGGACAACGGCATCACCAGCCGCAGGCAGTAGTCCTCGGGCGGGCGGTTGCTGTGCGTCGAGTGGAGCGCGTAGGCCAGTCCATTGCGCTCGACGGTGTCGAGGAACGAGAGCTGCGACGCGTTGAGGTGGTCCAGGTCGAACACGCCCACCGTGACGGCGCGCACGTTCTCCGAGCGGCGCCGCTCGACGATGTCCACCGGGCTCCAGGCGGGGCCATTCTTGCCGGGGCAGCCACGCAGACAGGGCGACGTGGGGCACTGACTGCGACGATGGGCGACGAGCTTTGCTGACAGCTCGGGCCACGACAGCTCAGCGGCTTGGGGGATGTTGTCCTGGGCGGACGCGTAGAAGGCGACCTTCAGCCGAAGGGCGCGCAGGCGCGTGTTGTTGGGCACGTGGTTCATGCCCGGGTAAATGGGTGCGGATTCTGTTGCTGGCTCAGCGTGGAGTGCGACGGCGGCGGGAGGCGTGTGGGGTACGTGCATGGTGTCCCGTAAATGGGTGCGGATTTTCCGAATGGCCCACGGAATCGTCAGCCGGACGGATGCGGCAGGGTGTTCGCGCTGCCCCCGGTAAATGCGTGCGGATTTCGGGAGTGGCTCAGCCGTCGAGGCACAGGGCGTCCGGCGTCATACGGCACCGAAGCGTGTGCCCCAAATCCCTATCCTTCTCTATTCCCTATCCTCCTTTCTACTACTCCATCTTTTCTAAAGAGGAGAAGGAGAGAGGATAGGAAGAGAGCTTGATTGATGCCGGGGCGTCGATGCCCTGAACCCCACTGCCGCCCTTTGCGACTTCGGTGAACCACTGGCGGAAGTCACACGCATTTACTCGGAGACGGCGCTCATGCCGTTGGGCTGCCGCTGCGCGGTCCAATTCCGAGGGGCGATGTATCACCGTGACTGAGACTGTGTGTGAGTCGGATGGGGTCGGCATGGGGCGTGCTACCCGCGCGGCGATGTTTCACTCGCCCAAATGTTTCAGGGCCGCCGCTGGGAGGGCCATTGCACGCTACGGTTACGCCACTGAGGCAGCACAGCAGACTGTCCTCGTGTCGCGCATCATGCAGGCCCGAGAGGACGGGGACGCCGCGCTTGAGCGAGGTCTGTCCGCCGAGCTGCTCGTGTCCGTGCGTCCAGTCATCCGCCGCGCCGTCGGAAAGTGCCTGTCGTTCGCGGGCACGCTGTCCCCTGAAGATCTCGAACAGGTCGCCTCGGTGGCCGTGCTTCGCACCGTCGACAAGTTCGACCCCACGAGGGGCCGGCAGTCGTTCGGTGACGTCGCATACTTCCGCGCGAGGACCGCATGCGAGCAATACGCGCGACTGCACGCGAGCGACGTTCACCCGAGCGATGGCGCGCACAAGGGCCGCACCGTGCGTTCAACCCCTTGCACCGGAAGTAACGCCATCCGAATCCAGCGAATAGACATACCGTCTCATTTTTCGGACGGTGACCTGGGCTGCGACCCGTTGGTCGATGCGCTGGAAGCCGCACTCGGCGAGAGGTCGGGCCGAGATGCCGACGAAGAGACGCCCGAGGCGATGCTGCTGGCGGCTGAGCGTCGAGCCCTCGTGTTCGAGGCCGTGCGGCAGTTGGCCCCCGAGCAGCGAGAGCTGGTGTCCCGCGTCTTCGGCATCAACCGCCCTGCGCAATCGGTGCGCTCCGTGGCCGAAGCATGGGGCGCGCCAAAGAGCCGAGTCGACCGGTTGCTGGCGCGAGCCCTGGTGGAGCTGAGAGGAGTCCTTGGTGCCCCTTGAAAGCGGCCATCCTGAATGCTGTGTGGCATCGACTCAAGTGGGTAATATGTATATGTGGTCTATGTCCGTGCGGAACCGCAATGCAGAGGCCGTCGCACAAATTGTACTTTGGTTTCGCCTGTGAGGAACATGCGAACCCGGCGCTCCACTTTCTCAACTTGATCGCTGCAATCGAAGATGTGTACTTCGCACGGGTTCCCATCGTTGTGTTCACCAAGTCCAACGCTAAGAATGTGACCAAGTTCTACGTCCAGGGCAGATAGACTGAGCCCATAGACAACGAGCCTTGGAGCTTGGGCGATAGATTTCCACATGGTGGCCATTAATCTGCCCATCTGCTCGTGGTCGCCAGTCGCGCGAAAGGGCTCGTCCGCTACTTCGCTCGGGAGATACAAAAGCGAGGGAGTCTCGATGCTTCCGTGAACATGCAAGACCGATGAGGGCTTGCAACCCTGTCGCTCAAGAAGCATGTCCCAATTTGTTGTAATGAAGACATGCTTTCCCCACTTGCCGGAGTGATGGTTCTGCATGAATGCATCTCGAAGGTGCATCTCCCCTTTGGCTGTTGCCTCGGCAAGATGCGTGGAGATGCTCTTTTTGAGCTGTAGATCGAAATCCGTCCACTGGGAGATCAGTTGCGTGTTGATCTCTTGGTTTACGGAGTGATGACTCTTGTTTCGTTCGAGAAAGCGTCTTTGATACACGTGGGTAGCAAAGAAGTAATTGGCTGCATCGGGGTCAGCTTCGATTCGAGCCTCTGGTCTTTGCTCATTGATGGCTGCGAGAACAGGTCCCCATCCATTGTGGTCAATGCCTGAACCAACAAGAAAGACGGTTTCGAGCCCGGGAAAGGCAACGGTGTCTTCTGTGGCGTCATGGCTCTTGGTCGGCTTGTCCATGTGGGGATTGTATGCCGATGAGGGGAGATCTGCATGGGGTATGGTCTCGGTAGATGGAGTCCATGGCAAACCGCTGCGGCCGAAGGCGAAGCTATCCAGGTAAAACAAGAATAACATGATGGATTGCGGATTCCGCCATGGGTGAAATTTCCCCATGGGCCCCCCCGGCGAGTATTTCCTCTCACGGGCCGGATCCTGGCTTGCTCGGAGCGCACCACTTTTGAGAAATTTTGCGGAAAACCGCTGGGGTGATGCGTTTTGCAGGGCACACCCATGAAAAAGTTCGAGAAACCGCACGCATTTACATGGTGTGGCTCGTCCAACCAAACTCACCCCTGAGATTCAGAAGCAGATCTGCGACTACTTGAGGTCGGGCCTGTTCCGTCGCGCGGCCTCGGGCCTCGTGGGCGTCGACGAGCAGACCCTCTCCCGGTGGTTCCACCGAGGCGCGAGCGAGGCGCGCGGGCCCTATCGCGAGTTCTTCGTCGCGGTGAATCGGGCCGAAGCCGAGTTCATGCAGTCGGCGACGGAGACGCTCCAGGCCGCGTCCACGACGAACCCCAAGCACGTCCAGTGGTTGCTGAGCCGTCGGTTCCCCGAGCTGTATGGCAGGCGGGACAACGTCGAGGCGAAGAGCCCCGAGGACCAGACCGCCGACACCGCCGCGCTGCGTGAGCTGCTGATTGACCGGCTGGGGAAGTTCCTCCCCGACGAGCCGCCCCCGCCCGCCGATGCCGCCACACCCGTGCCGCTCGACGACAAGGGGGGCGAGTGATGCGTAGCGTGCTGACAGGGGCCTGGGGGAAGTTCGCCGAAGGACTCGCGCCGCATGAGTCGCCCGCTGCCAGGATGGTTCAGACGGCCGGGTCTCGCGTTCAGCTCGCGAAGCTCTTCGGAGGGCTCGACGACAAAGAAGCCGAGCTGCTCGTCTACGACCTCGACTTCTGGGCGCGCCGAGAGCAGGTCCCCCCGGACAAGTTTTCGACCTGCTTCGTCATGGCCGGGCGCGGCTTCGGGAAGACATGGTGTGGCGCGCGGTGGGTCATCAAGAAAGCGTGGCAGGCCAAGAGCGTCGGCGCCCTGATTGGTCCGACGGCAGCCGACGTGCGCGACACGATGATTCGCGGTGCGTCCGGAATCCTGGCCCTGTCGCCCCCATGGTTCACCCCGAAGTACGAGCCTTCGAAGCGGCGGGTGACGTGGCCGAACGGCGTCTATGCCATCTGCTACTCGGCGGATAAGCCCGACCGGCTGCGCGGCCCGAATGCCGGATGGGGCTGGGGTGACGAGCCGGCTTCGTGGAAGCACGACATGGCCGCGGTTGACCAGCTCCCGCTGGTGCTGCGCATCGGCTCGCGTGAGGACCCGCCGCAGCTCCTACTCACGGGGACGCCGCGCCCGCTGAAGAAGATTGAAGAGCTGCTCTTCGCGAACACGGAGACCCAGGAGTTGAAGCCGGGCGTCGTGCTGCGCACGGGCTCGTCGCTGAGCAACGCGGCCAACCTGGCACCCACGGCAGTCGCGAACATGCGAGCGCTCGCGAACACCCGCTGGGGTCAGCAAGAGGTTCTCGGGCGCCTGCTGATGGACGTGCCCGGGGCCATCTTCGGCTCGGCGAAGTGGAAGCGCGTCGACGCGGACCCTCACGAGTATGCCCAGCAACTCGACCGGAGAATCGTCAGCGTCGATCCGAGCCCCACGAGTGAGACGGGCTCGGACGAAACGGGAATCATCGTCGAGGGGTGCAAGTCGAGCGTGCTCTTCGGGGCCGACGGTGTGTCGCTCAAGCGCGTGTCGGTGCTCGCCGACCTGTCGCGTCGGGCAAGTCCTCGAGAGTGGGCGACGACGGCCATCCGCGCCTATCTCGAATGGGGGTGTGACGCGCTCGTGGTGGAGGTGAACACGGGCGGGGAGATGGTGGAGACGCTCATCAGCACCGTCGCGGGCGAGTTGGGTGTGAGCGTCAACGTGAAGCCGGTGAGGGCCACGAGTGCGAAGAGCAAGCGCGCCGAGCCCGTGTCCGCCCTGGCCGAAGCGGGCCGCGTCGAGTTCGTCGGGACGTTCCCGAAGCTGGAACAGCAGCTCAGCAAATTCACGGGCATTGCGGGCCGTCGCGATGACCGGGCTGATGCCTTCTGTTGGGGCGTCCATGACCTCGTGTTCGTTGAGCAGTTCTTCGCGGTGTGAGGTTCTCCATGGGGTTGTTGGACAGGATGCGCGCGGCGCTGGGCGGTGGCAGCAAGCGGAAGGGAACCGGCCTGGAGCTGAGTCGCTGGGCTTCGGCCCCGCCGCGTCGGGAGGTGCCCGCGCTGCTCGCGGCCTACGCGGAGATGCCGTGGCTGGGGACCATCGTCGACACGGTGGGCGATGCCTTCGCGGACGTGACGTGGCGCGCCTTCGTGCGGCAGGACCCCACGACGCGGAAGGCGCTCGTCGACGTGTCGCTGCGGCGGGCCTGCGGCGACGTGCGGCGGGAGCGGTTGAAGTCGCTCGCCGATGGAGCTGGCGCGGTGGAGCTGCCGGACCACCCGCTGTTGCGGCTGCTCGCGGACCCGAACGACTACATGACGGGGCGCGACTTCTCGAAGCTGTTCTGTTTGCACTACGACCTGACGGGCGAGTTCTTCGCTGTCGTCGAGGAGATGGCCGGCGTCCCCGTGGGGCTGTGGCCGGTGCCCCCCGACTGCGTGCTCGCACTGCCGGACCTGAGCAAGCCGAAGTCAGAACGCACGTACACGGTGACGGCTGGTGGTCGCATGTTCACTCTGCCCGCCGCGAGCGTCATCTACGTGAAGCGCCTGAATCCGGCGGACCCTCTCGGCCGCGGCATCGGCATCGCCTACGCCCTTGGTGACGAGGTCGACACGGACGAGCACGCCGCGCGCTTCACGAAGAATGCCTTCTTCAACAACATGCTGCCGGGCGCGGTCATCGCCATTGAAGGCTTCAACGAGGGGCAGGCAGGCCCTGCGAAGGCGTTCAAGGAAAGCCTTGCGCGTGAGTACGGGGGCCCTGCCAACGCCGGCCGGGTGATGATTACGAGCGGCAAGACAACCTTTGCTCGGCTCGACACGCCGTTTCGCGACATGCAGCTCGTCGAACTGCGCCGCTTCCTGATGGACTTCGTGAGGATGGTCTACCGCGTGCCCCCGGAGATTGTGGGCGACGTGACGAGCAGCAACAAGGCGACGAGCTACGCCGCGCGTGAGCATCTGGCGGAACAGGCGACCAAGCCGCGCGCGGAAGTCTTCCTGGCGTCGATGCAGAAGAGTCTTGCGCCGCGCTTCGGTGACGACGTGCTGCTCTCCTACGACTCGCCCGTACCCGCCGACCGCGAGCACCGGCTACGGGTGATGAGTACGCTTCCAAGCGCGTTCACCTTCGACGAGTGGCGCACGGAAGCGGGCTTCAAGCCCCACGCCGAACGCCAGGGGTTCGCGGAGCTGCTGCCGGGCCAGAAGCCCAACGAGCCAGGTCAGACGCCGACACCCGTCGAGGGCAGCTCAGCGGAAGCAAACGCGGAAGCTGAAAAGGGCACCTGAGCCACTCGTAGAATCCGCACGCATTTACATGGGGAATGCCTGTCCCCATTACACGCACCCTGCGGTTGAGCGCCGTCCAAAAGGACGCGGCGACGCTGAACGCCGTCGAGTCCATCGGTGGGCGACGCGTCTACAAGTTCAGGGCGAGTGACGGCGATTTCGACCGCTACTCGGACCGACTCAACGTGAAGGGCTGGCGCGTCGACGGCTACAACGCGAACGGCGTCATTCTCTTCAACCACGACGACGGGGCCGAGGCTTCTTCGGCGGGTGCCGAGCCGCAGTTGCCCATCGGCAAGGGGCGCGTCTACGTCGAGGGCGACGCCCTGATGGTCGACGTCGAGTTCGACGACGAAGACGAGTTCGCGAAGCGGGTCGAGCGCAAGGTCGCCAAGGGCATCCTGAACGCGGTCTCCGTCCGCTACCTCATGCTCCCGGGCCAGTACCGGCAGAACGAGCGCGGTGGCTACGACTGCGACGGACAGGAGCTGCTCGAAGTCTCGGTGGTGACCATCCCAGGCAACGCGCGGGCCGTGCGCGCGAAGTCCTTCGAGGACGAAGGCGAAGACATCGTCGAGCGGATTGCCGCGCGCGTCGTTGAGCTGCTCGACGCACGCGCCGAAGCGAAGTCGACGGACGACGAGGAGCCCGCGACGGAAGAGGCCGCCGAGCCCGCGTCCGAGACGGAAGTGCCGCCTGCCGAGCCGCCGAAGGCAGACGACGAGGAAGACGACAAGGCGAAGGGTTTCAACGCCTCCGACGCGGCGAAGAGCTTCGTCGAGGCATTCAAGAGCTACATCCGAGGAGTGTGAAGGAATGACTCGCGAGCAGGTTGCGGAGATGGTGAAGGCGCTGGGCCCCGAGGTCGCGCGAGAGCTGATGGACGCCGCTGCTCGAAGCGCGCCCGGCCGCATGGAGTCGGGCAAGGGGCCGCTCCCGGGTGGCGTCTATTCGAGCCCCGAGAACTTGGGCGCGTTCGCGAAGAGTGTCATCGCGGCGGGCCGCCGCACGGGTGCCGTTGAGCTGGTCGACGCCGCGAAGCGCTTCGGCAATGCCGATGTGCAGAAGGCCGTTCAGCTCAGCAAGTTCGACTCGGCCGGCGTGCTGGTACCCATCCAGCAGAGTGGCGAGGTCATCGAATTCCTGCGGCCCGAAGCGGCGCTGCTCAAGTTGGGCGTGCGAACCCAGGCGTTCAAGGGCGAGCTGCACATGGGGCGGCAGACGGGCACCTCCGAATTCAGGTGGGTGGGCGAAGGCGAGACGGTGCCGAAGAGCGCGCCCAAGTACGGCAAGGTCGTGCTCAAGGCGCACAAGGGCATGGTGCTCGCCGACATCAGCAACGACTTGCTGCGCACCCCGGGCGTGGGGGATGCCGGCGTGGGCGAGGACATCCGCGCGACGGTGGCGGACGGGCTCGACGACGCGGGCTTCAACGGCGACGGGACGGGCGCGGCGCCGAAGGGGCTCTTCGCCCAGCTCGACGCGGCGCACGCCTTCGCGTCGACGGGCACCACTGCCGCCGCGTATCTGGCCGACATCGACAAGGCGGTGGAGCTGCCACTGACGGCGCATGTCCGCATGGGCAACGCGGCCTGGGTCATCCACCCGACGCGGGCGACCGCCCTGCTTCAGCTCCAGAACTCCGGAGTCTGGGTGTTCCGTCAGGAGATGCTCGACAAGGGCACGATTCGCGGCTTCCCGTTCGTCATGACGACGCGCGTCCCCTCGGCGCGAATCACCTTCTCGGCCGACTGGCGTCAGTTCATCTACGGCATCGACGAGGACCTGATTCTGTCGGAGCACGACACGCGGGCCGAGTTCGACGAGACCACCGTTCGCGCCATCGTGAAGGGGGACTTCAAAGTCCGCCAGCCGAAGGCGTTCAGCTCCATCACTTACAGCGCCTGAGAGGCCCCACCATGAACGCCAATTCCACCGACGCGGGTGTGCTCGTCGGCATCCGCTCCGGCACCGTGCCCGCCGCCGTCGGCGCGGGGACCCGCAACAGCGCGGCCATCGACCGGATGGGCTTCGACTCCTGCGTGCTGACGGCCTCGACGGGCGCCGCTTCGGGTACTCCGACGGCCCTTTCGCTCGCCGCGAAGCTCCAGGAGAGCGCCGACGGCCAGAACGGATGGAGCGACCTGCCCGGTGCCGCCGTCGAGCCTCTCACGGCCCCCAATGCGGTGGCGCGCATGAACGTCCGCCTGTCCACCGCGCGGCGCTACGTGCGGGTCGTCGAAACCGTCGCGCTCACGGGCGGTACAGCTCCAACGCTCGGCGCGTCCAGCCTGATTGTGCTGTGCGGCCCGGACGAGATTCCCGCCCCCTAGTCCCACGAGACGAAGCTGGGGCTCCCCTCACCCCTCCGGACCCCGGCTTCGTCGCTCCTAGGCCCTCCTGAGCCCCTTCCATGGCCCGTCCGACTGACCTCTGCCTTGCCGCGACAGTCGCCGCCGACCTGGGCGTGCCTGTCGACCCACACGTTGAGCGCTGCGTGAGTGCCGCGAGCGGTGCGATTGCCTCCCTGTGTGGCCGAGCCTTCGAGCGGGCCACGGTGACGGAGTTCCCCGCGAGCTACGCACGCCCCTACGTGCTCCTCGCCCGCCCTCCGCTCGTCGACGTCCTGAGTGTCACCGAAGGGGGCGAGCTGCTCGACGCCACGGCCTACACCATTGCCGGGGACCTCGCGGCGGGTGGCCTGCTCTACCGGCTTGCCGGCGTGTGGCCCGAGACGGCGCACGTGGGCGGGCTCGTCACGCTGACCGTCGACACCCGACAGGGCCACCCGGGGGCGTTGGCTGTGACGTACACGGGGGGCTTCGTGACGCCGGGACAGGTGGCGCTCGATGCTTCGGCGGGTCCCCTCACCCTGCCTGCCGAAGTCGAGGAAGCGGCCATCCTCGAAGCCTGCGCGCTCTACCGAGGCCGGGGGCGAGATGCGGACGTGTCCGCCGAGAGCCTCGGGGATTGGTCCGTGAGCTACCGAGAGAAGAGCGCGGGCCAACGTCTCGCGAGTCCCCGGGCCGAGCTGCTCGTCGCGCCGCACGTCCTGTGGAGGGCGAGCTGATGGCCGGCCCCGCGGCGCACTTCCGGCAACTCGTGCGCTACGCCGAAGTCACTGGGCGCGACGCGTGGGGGGCTCCGCTCCTGGGGCCCGTGCATGACGCTCCCGCGCGCATCCAGCCGAGCCGGAAGCTGATTCGCGACGCCAACGGCGCCGAGTTCGTCGCGTCCTTCGTCGTATACACCGCCGCGCCGCTCACGTTGCGTCATCGGCTGTGGTTCCAGGGCGACGACACCACCGACATCAACCACGCCCGCCGCCCCGCAGCCGTTGACGAGCACGTCGACGGTGGGGGCGTGGTGCGCTACCGGAAGGTCTGGCTCTAATCGCATCGAACAACGACTGGTCCATCTCCGGAGTTGCCCCTCCCGCAGAAGGGGCTCTCGTTAGGCCGTCTTGGTCATCTCTTCCTACTGCTCGACGCAAGCCGTTGGCCAGAAAATCGTCTGGGAATAGATGCTCCTATGCCCGAATAGATTCTGCTGACCGTCGCAGTTGCAATCATCGGCGCCGACCCACACCGTCCGACTTTCGTCGCTGTAATACTCGACATGCCAGCTTTCGTTGTCATTGCAGGGGAAGAGCGCATCCTGCCGAGAGTCAAGCTCGTCTGGCTCCTGCTGGCTGGTGGTTGCGCCGCAGCCAACCCCAACGGCGAGCATCGACACTGCCACACTGCTACGAAGCAACCGGTTCATTCGTGTGCCCTCACAAGGTGGACAACAGGCCCAGGATAGCAGTGGCTTCGGTGTTTGTCTTGTTTGTCTGGGTGCCGAGGTCGTCCGCCACATGGGCGCTTTCGGGGGACTCAGCGCGGGATACTCACAAGCCTCCAGCCCACTCAAATTCACACCGCGCTTTATGAGGCAATCAAATGGCCCGTGATGCCGCTTCAGACCTTGCGAACATCCTCGCTGCGGGCGGGCGCGGGCTGCGCGTTGGGGGCAACCTCTTCCTGGGACCCACGCTTGAGGACGACGACGCGTCGGTGCCGGACGTGTCGTGCTTCGTGTTGCAAACCGGAGGCGACCCGCCGCAGGGCTACCTCGGAGGACGAAAGACGTACCGAACTGTCACCTGCCAGGTTCGCGTGCGCTCGGCCCGTGAGAGCTTCCGGGACGGGCAGGCCCTCGCGCTCGCGGCCCTCGACGTGCTGCATCTCGCGAATGCCGCGCCCTACGTGCTGATGGAGGTCGACGAAGGGAGCCCGAACTACGTCGGCACGGATGGCAGTGACCGCCATTGGTGGACCTTCACCGTGAATGCTTCGTTTGTTGATGAGGGCCCTTGAGCCACTCGCGGAATCCACACGCATTTACAGGGGGAGATGCCACTCAAGGTTGCGCTTGACTTCAGACTGCTCAACAAGTTGCGGAAGGTCGAAGGGCCCGTGCTCGACGACCTCGCACCGTTGGCCCGCGAGCATGCATCAACGGTGCTCCAGGCGAGCCGCACCCTTGTCCCCGTCGGCAAGCGGGATACGGATGGCAAGCCACCGCTGAGCGCGTCGGGGTTCGTCGATGGCCCTGCGGTAAATGGCGAGAAGTCGAGCGTCAGCGCGACGGCTGGCTACGAGCACGAAGCGGCGGGCGCGATTCACGAGGGTTTCCACTGGGGCACGCAGCGTTTCGCCGAGCCCGTCCACTTCCTGCGCAAGCCCGCTCGGAAGGGGCGCGCGAAGTTTCGGAAGGCTGTCGCGGCTCAGATTCTTGCAACCCTCTCGCGGCTCTTCCCGAGCCGGTAGGCATTCCCATGTCCACCCCTGTTGCTGCTCACCTCGATAGCGTGTCGGTGCGTGCGGACACCAATGCCGCACAGCCCGCTGACCGCGTGGACGGACTCACCGACGCGTCGCTGAGCGAGACGGGCGACTTCGTCGAGACGAACTACCTCGGGGGCTCGGGCTACAAGTCCCGACTCCAGACGCTCAAGGACACGAGTGCGGACCTGTCGGGGCACTTCATGACGGGCGACGCGCCACAAGCTGTGTTGCGAGACGCGCGCGACGACGGGAGCACTGTCCATGTCACGTTCATCTTCGACCCGAGCGCCTCCGCTGGCACCAAGGGCAAGCGCATCCCCATGGTCGTCACCAGCTACGACGAGAAGCTGACTCCGGGCGGTGTCGTCGAGTTCTCCTGCAAGCTCTTGGGCAATGGCGCCCCGGTGGCCGTCTGATGTCGGTCATCCCCGCGCACGTTGGCTCCCTGTCCATCGCGGGCGAGCCGGAAGAGTTCCTCAACGCCGAAGCCGTTCCCGCGCAGGAGTTCACCGGCACGGAGTATCGGATCGTCGACCCCGCTCTTCGTCGACTCAGCCCCGGCATGCCCGCGTTCGTCGAGGTCTCCCCGGACGGTGACACGGATGCCGGTGCATGGGTGCCCGCCGACGCCCACGTCGACCCGCTCTTCGGCTTCGTCTACCTCACCACCGCCCCTGGGCCAGAAGCACTCGTGCGCGTCTCGGGCGCCTCGCTCCCAGTCCATCCGGTGGCGCTGGTGCGCTCCATCTCCCTGTCGGTGACGAACGACGTCGTCGAGCTGCAAGTCATGGGGGATGGCTACAAGCGGCGCGCGGTGTCGCTTCGGGACTTCTCCGGTGAGCTGGTGGGACTGACGGCGCTCGATGAAGGCTTCATGGACGGAGCTCCACTGCTCGTCGAAGTCAGCAAGGGCGCGGGCTCCGAGGTGTTTCGCGCTTGGGTGAAGGTGCCCGAGCTGTCGCACAAGCTGACGCCCGGAGCCCTCTACGAGCGCACCGTGAAGTTCATCGGTCACGCCTTCCCCACGGGGAGTGGCGCCGCCATCGCTTGGGGATACGGCACCCCCTGAACCACTGCCGGAAAGGAAAGCCTCATGTCGAACAAGCACAAGCTGCTTGCGAAGAGCCGTCGTGTCGTGAAGTCCGTCGAGATTGATGGCGTCAAGGTCGACATCATCAAACCGACGATGGGGGATCGGCTGCGCCTGATTGAACAGGCACGTGCCGCGGGCGAGATGACGGAGAAGAACGAGCCCACCGGGGACCGTGCCGGTGCGCGCATGCTGGCGCGAATCGCCGTCTGCGTGATTCACGACGCGGAGACGGGGCGCCCCATGTTCTCCGTCAGCGACGTCGACGAGCTGCTGGACGAGTCGTGGCTGGAGGACTTCGCGACGGACCTCACGGACGTCTTCAACGTCAGCGAAGAGAAGATGCGGGGAAAATAGACAGCGACCCCGAAGCGAACCTGCTCTACGGGGTCGCCTCTCTGTTGAAACTGCCCCCCGACGCGGTTCGGGCGATGGCTTACGAAGACGTCGTCGGGCTGGTGGCCTACGCCCGGAAAGAAGCCGAGGAATTGGAGCGCCGCTCTTCCTCGCCCACCGCCTCGGGCGCTTCTCCACAAGGACAGCAGTCCGTTCGACGTTTGCGTCGGAGGTGATTCAACATGGCTGGCGGCGGTCTCAAAGTCGGTGACGTCTATGTCGTCGTGACGGCCGCCGTCGGCGAGTTCACCAAGTCGATGCGGAAGATTGTCGCCGACGTCGCCGCTGCTGCCGGCAAGATTGAGCAGCTCGGGAACAAGATTGGCGAGATTGGCGCCATTGTGAGCGTGGGCCTCTACGGGGCGCTCGCGGCTGTAGCCGCATTCGACTCGTCCGTCACGGAGCGGATGGACCGAATCAGGCTTGTCTTTCAAAGCGTCGGCGTCGAGATTGGCAATGCAGTCCTGCCGCATCTTGAGCGACTGTCCGATGTGCTGGAACGCGCCCTGGGTTGGTTCCAGCGGTTGGACCCTTCGGTGAAGGCCACGATTGGAAGCCTCCTTTTCTGGGGGACGGCTGCGG